>JBLINS010000016.1:0-43648 GCA_047639455.1 Candidatus Omnitrophota bacterium | reverse complement strand
CGCCATAATGAATAATGAAGTCTGAGCCAGCCCGCTTGAATGCAATTAATGATTCTAAGGTTGCCTCTTTTTCATTCAACCAACCATTTTGTGCTGCGGCTTTGATCATAGCGTATTCCCCGCTAACACTATATGCTCCTACAGGACAAGAAACGTTCTCGCGCACATTTTTGATTAAATCCAAACAAGGTAAGCCCGGCTTAACCAATATAAAATCAGCGCCCTCTTCCTCATCCATTCTGGCTTCAACAATGGCTTCGCGCGCATTCGCAGGATCCATTTGATATGTTTTGCGATCCCCTTTTTGGGGAGCATTCTCAGCCGCGTCCCGAAAAGGACCGTAGAATGCAGAAGCGTGTTTAACGGCATATGAAAGGATGGCTGTGTTTTGGAATTTATATTTATCTAATGTTTGGCGTATGTGGCTAATGCGACCATCCATCATGTCAGATGGGGCTACAATGTCCGCGCCACTTCGGGCAAGTGATAGAGCTATTTTGGATAATGTCTTTAATGTGGAGTCATTGTCAACGCTTCCCTTAGGCGTTAAATGTCCACAATGCCCATGCGAAGAGTATTCACATAAACAGACATCACAAATAACTAATAAATCCGGTAGCGACTTCTTGAGTTTGGTGGTTAATTTTTGAATCACAGCATTGGCCTGATGCGCACCGCTCGCTTGAGCGTCTTTATGCTTAGGGATGCCAAATAGTATAACGGCCGATATGCCTAAATCATAAGCTTCTTGTGCTTCTCTAAGCGCGGAATTAGCTGTATGCTGATATACCCCAGGCATGCTCAAAATCTCTTTCTTTTTACCCAAGCCCTCTTTGACGAATATGGGCAAAACCAAATCTACGGGCGAAATTGAATGTTCGCGCACCCAATGGCGCATGGTTTTATTAAGCCTTAACCTTCGGGGTCTTTTTTGTGGGAATTTCATTTAACTTCATCCTTTATTGAGCTGATATCAAGAGCCTCTAACATAGAGGTAATTGTCGCTTGTTTGGCCTCGTGAATATTATTTAATCCGGCTGCTTTTATCGCTAATGTTGTCATTGGTCCGATAGATATGCATTTTGCATTGCCCAACCAAGCTAGAACTCTACCTTTTCCAAGACTGGAGAACAAGTGTTTGACTGTCGACGCGCTTGTGAAGGTTATCATATCAGGAGAGCATTCTTCCAAAAAGCTCAAGGACTTGACCATTTGTTGAGTGGCTTTGGTATTTCTATATGCATGAGCCGTAGCAACACTTTTGAACGACTTTTTTAATTGACGATTGAGCTCAATGGGGGCTGATTCTGGGCGAATTAATAATATAGTTTTCTGATTTAAGGCCGGCATATCGTTAAATGCCTTAACCACTCCAACTGAAGTGTGTAATTCAGGGATTAAATCCGTTTGGAGCCCATAATTCAAAAGAGCCTTACTCGTTTGCGGACCAATTGCTGCGATTTTATTATGGTATAAATGTCGCGAATCTTTTTTAAACTTGCCCTTATAGCGGTTAAAGAAGAATTCAACAGCATTGACGCTGGTGAATAAGAGCCACTGATATTTTTCTATATTTTTAATAGCTTGATCTAGGCTCGCATAATCTTTAGGTGGTCCAATATGAATTGTGGGTAAATTCAAGACTTCGGCTCCCATGCCTTCTAATGCGGTGACTAATTGCATGGACTGTTTTGCTGCACGTGTGACAACTATGCGTTTACCAAATAATGGCTTGTTCTCAAACCAGGACAAATGATTATGCAGTGATACGCTTTTGCCAATAATAACCATGGCAGGAGATTTGATTTTTTTAAGCTTAACCAAGTCGCATATAGTGCTCACATTGCCGTAAACTGATTTTTGTTTGGTCTGTGTGCCTCTTTCGATCACGGCTATGGGTAGCTTTTTTAAAGACTGAATTTGAGCGATGTCATTAGTGATGTCTACTAGTCGACTTGTAGCCATATACACGCAAAGAGTATCGACTGCCTTGATCAATTGTTGCCAATAGCCTTTATCCTGCTTGCTTCCCCTAGCTCGATATGCGGTCACAAAAGCAATGCTAGAGGAATGTTTTCGCTCAGTGAGTGGTATGCCGGCATATGCGGCACTACCAATTGCACTCGTGATACCTGGGACGATTTCGAATTCCACCCCACTTTTGTTTAGGTGCAGGCACTCTTCTGCTCCTCGAGAAAAAATCATGGAGTCACCCCCTTTGAGGCGAATCACATATTCATGCTCATTAGCGAGAGCTGCTAAGGTTTGATTAATTGTCTGTTGACTTAGTGATGGCCGCCCAGATTTTTTACCGGCATAAACAAGGACTGTTTCTTTAGGGCAATGCCTCAATAAATGCGGGCTAATCAAATCGTCATAAATGACAGCATCTGCAACTTTGAGTAATTCTAATCCTTTTTGCGTGATTAATTTGGGGTCCCCTGGGCCAGCCCCAACTAAATAGACTTTACCTTTTACGGGCATTTTTAATGACCTCTTTGGCACCCATTTGAATAAGTGCTTTTGCACAAGCTCGGCCTAATTTGACAGCATCTTTTGCTGGCGCCTTTTGGACAGAATTAAGCACCGTGCTGCTATTGGTCGTATAAACTGAAGCGGTGATTGTCAAAACATCGTTTTTGCATAATGCCTTTATTCCAGCCGGAATTTGGCACCCGCCCTCAAGCACGGATAGACATGTTCGCTCAGCAATGCTTTCGTATTGTGTAGGCAAATGGTTAATCATTTTTAATATCCTTTTGGCCAGCGGGTCTTTTTTACGACATTGCAATCCCAAGGTGCCCTGACCAGGCGGTGATATGAATATGCGTGCAGGCAAAATCTTATATTTGATAGCTTTGAGCTTAAGTCTCTTTATGCCAGCTAGAGCTAGAATAATCCCATCAAAGCTTCCCTGAGCCAGTTTTTTTAAACGCGTATCAATATTGCCACGCATGGGAATGCATTTAATATCGGAGCGCATTAGGTGAACTTGCGATATGCGCCTAATACTAGCTGTGGCTATGGTTGCATTGGCTTTTAATTCATTGAGGGCCAAACCCTTTTTCGTGATCAAAACATCCGCGGCTGTGACTCTTTTGGGGTATGCGCCCAAAATAAGATCATTTGGCAATTGTGTAGGCAAATCTTTAAGGCTGTGTACGGCAATATCAATTTTATTAGCGCTCAAATGTTCTTCTATTTCTTTGCAAAAAACGCCTACTTGTTTTTGAAATAACCCCATAGACTGATCTTTGTCGCCACTAGTTTTGATTGGGACGAGAATGAATTCATACTTCGGGTGTATTCTGGCTAAAGTTTTGGCAATTGATGTGGCTTGAATTAATGCCAAGGAACTCGAACGTGTGCCAATGCGAATTTGAGATTTTGTTTGCATATAAAGTCTTACCTGAATTTGGTTACGTTACGCAAATGAATAACGGGGCCCTTAATAAGCATATTTAGGTGATGGATACTTCGCCACTTCCACTTCTTGAATTAATTTTTGTATAGCCTTCGTTTGAATAGCATGACTTTGCGCGTACGGTTTGACAAATTTAGCGCTAAAACCAGGATTTAGTCCAACAATGTCGTGAAAAACCAATACTTGAGAATTACAATATTTTCCCGAGCCTATGCCAATAGTGGGTATATTTAGACTTTGAGTCAATTGTTGAGCTACTTTTGTGACAATGCACTCCAAGACAATAGCGCATGCGCCTGCTTGCTCAAAAGCAGTGCCCTGATTTTGCAATGTCTCAATGTCTACATTTGTTTTGCCGCGTATGGCGAATTGTTTAGGTGCGTAATATTGTGGGGTATAGCCTATATGGCCTATTACAGGAATATTCATGCGAGTGATAGCGCTTGTTAAAGAAGTGGCTGCTTTATGCCATTCGATTTTGATTGCATCAGCTCCCGTTGTTTGCATGCGTTTGGCCAAGGCAAGTATGGACTTTGTAGATTTATTTAATGCGCTTAGGGGCATGTCGACTATGATAGTGGTTTTTTTGCTACCGCGTTTTACAGCAGCCAAATGGTGCAACATATCAGCTTCAGTGACTTCATGCGTTGACGGGTAGCCCAGAATAACAGGCCCCAAACTATCACCAACTAAAAGATATTTCACTCCAGCCGCTTCAGCTATGCGAGCTTCTAAAGCTGTGTAAGCTGTCAGGACCAATTTCGGTTTGCCGCTACCTAATTTGACAAAAGCATTCTTAATGAAGCTTTTAGCAGTCATGATTTTTGTTTATATAAAGCCAGGAGGTTTTTGATTAACATTAGAGAGGTTAGCGGGCCTATGCCGCCAGGCACGGGTGTGATGAATCCGGCCTTTGTTTTGGCGATTTCGAATTCAACGTCACCAAACAATTCGCCATCGATAACATTTTCGCCAGCATCAACAACTATGGCACCAGGCTTAATCCAATCGCCTTTGATGATTTTGGCTTTTCCAACGGCAGCAACGACGATATCTGCCATGCGAATATATTGCGCCAAATCAGTTGTTTTAGAGTGGCATATAGTCACCGTCGCGTTAGCCTTTAATAAAAGATCAGCAACAGGCTTGCCGACTATGCGACTGCGTCCGACAACAACGGCTTGAAGACCTTCTATGGGGCGCTTAGCCGCTTTTATCGCTTCGAATAGAGCTAAGGCCGTTGGCGGATAAGCTTCGGCTTGATTCACGCCAGCATAGCGCGTTCCTTCGGAGTCCAAGACCGCAGGTATGTGCTCAATAATTGCATTGTAATTCAGATGCTCGGGCAATGGACTCAAAAGCAATATACCGCCAAGAGAATTATCAGCAATAAGTTCGTCGATTTTGGCGATGACAGATTCAGAAGAAGAATTGGCGTCCAATTCGATTGCTTGGTGTGTGATTTCAAAACGACCCAATAATTTGTCTATAGAGTTCGCGTATAGTCTTGCATCGTCAAAGTCGCCAATGCGGATGGTTGCTAATTTGAGCGGCTGTCCCAGACGTTTAGTCATAGACTGCGCCTCTTCAGCCAAACTAGCGCGTATATCTTTAGCCATTGCCTTACCCAGTAAAAGGTTGGTGTCTATATCATTCGGCATGTTTTAGAGCGAAGCTCGCAATTAATTGGTCTGAGGCTGAGCAAATTTGATGCTTTAAATTGGCTATTTTCCGCTCCTGAGCGGCCACAAAAACGGAGTCTTCAATGGAAAGTAAATTAATACGAACATTCATAACAGCTGATTCAAAAGTGGATTTAAAAAAGAGTCCAGCCTCAGCTAAGTCGCTAATCAAATGTTTGGAAGTGGGTTCGATTTCATTAACAGCTAAAATGGCATTCTGCGTGATGAGTTCGGCTAATTGAAGCGGTGTTTGACTCGCGGTTTTTAAAGCCTGCTGCAAGTCTTCTCCGCCCGTTTTCCAATATTTCGACACAGCTTCAAAAGCGCGTGTGTCAGCATCGGATAAATTAAGACATGCCTGCCGCGCTTTTTCAAAGCGTTTAGCCCGACTTAAAGAGACCCAATGATTGCTATAACTTTTGATCCTTTTGGCGTTTAATCTGCAAACCATTTCACATAATGCAATCGCATTAGCGGCGATAATGGCTGCGGCGGATCCGCCGCCTGGAGACGGCTGAGAGGAGCCTAATAAATTGGTATAGCTTTCTAGCGATAATTGCTTATGCATAACTATACCTTTCTATGAAGACAGTTTATTTACCCATGCCTATTTGTTGAGCGCGTTGATAAACCTTACCCTCGCTCTTTATAGCGGGAGCAATAACGATATCTACCAATTGCAATTCTTTAATGGATTGGACGCCAACACTTCCCATGCAAGTTTGTAATGCGCCAACTAAATTTTGTGTCCCATCATCAAGTCGTGCTGGTCCAAAAAGGATTTCGTCTAAGCTTCCCGTCACTCCCACGCGAATACGTGTTCCGCGTGGTAGGTTGGCATGCGGTGTTGCCATGCCCCAGTGAAACCCACGCCCGGGTGCTTCGGTTGTTTTAGCAAAGGCAGACCCAACCATGACGGCATCAGCGCCACATGCAAAGGCCTTGCATATATCGCCGCCGGTTGACATGCCACCATCAGCTATAATTGGCACAAAGCGTCCGGTTGTTTTGTAAACATAATCTCTAGCCGCAGCTGCATCACAAATGGCTGTGACTTGCGGAACTCCTAAGCCTAATACGCCGCGAGTGGTGCAAGCAGCTCCTGGTCCAATGCCGATTAATATGCTATCAGCTCCTGCCTCTATTAAATCAATAGCGACTTGGTAAGTGACGCAATTACCAATAATGACAGGGATTTTCATGCCCTTACAAAACTTGGCTATATCAAGGGTCTCATATTTAGTGGCGACATGGTTAACGGTTGCTACAGTGGACTGCATAATGAAAATATCACAGCCAGCTTCTTGAGCTATTTGGCCATAACGTTCGGCTTTTTGAGGTATGCTAGAAACAACCGCTGTTCCGCCGCCTGCTTTGATTTCTTCAATGCGTTTTGAAATCAGGGCTTCTTTAACAGGTTGAGTATAAATCTTTTGAAGTAATTCTGTCGCTGTTTCAGGTGTGCAAGAAGCGATTTGGTCTAATACATCCGCTGGGTTGTCATAACGTGTTTGCACGCCTTCTAGATTGAGCGCTGCCAAGCCACCCGCTTTTGACATGGCGATAGCAAAATCCACGTCCACAACGCCATCCATCGCCGAGGCGATAACGGGAACTTGAAACTTTTTGCCACATAATTCCCATGATGGATCTGTTTCTTCGGGGTTTGTTGTCACACCACCCGGTACGATTGCAATTTCATCAAAACCATATGCTCTTCTGGCCTTACGACCTCTACCTATCCATTCGCCCATTGCTGATCTCCTAAATCTTCTAAAATTTTTATTTGATGCGTATTAACGGATTAATATAATGCACCCATAATCTAGTGTCAATATATATTGTAATTACTTACTATATATAAGTACGTTTTGGCCAAAATAAAGCCTAATTTAGACTTATATTTAGCTATTTATTAGTGAAAATACCCCTATGGCCATACAATAATAGCCAAATATATAGAAAAACTGCTTAAGCATCATTTTTTGCAATACACTCAATGTAATCAGGCCAATAACAAAGGCAATAAGCATAGCCATGAGCGTCGGAAATGCGCCATAAACGCTAAAAAGACCTTGATCCAGCTCCAATAGAGAAGCGGCTAATAATAGCGGTAAAACGGCTATAAAAGAGAATTTGAACGCTTCCTCCCGATTAACTCCCAAAAATAACAATAATGCTATAGTCGAGCCAGATCGAGATACTCCGGGCAAAAGAGCCATCGTTTGGACTAGGCCAAATAAGACGCCTACCCATATAGTGATTCGCAAATTCCCGGGCTTCGTGAAACGGGTTGCAAAAATGACGAATCCAGCCACAATTAAGCTAATGGAGGTTATTCGGATATCGTGAAAGTTCTCGATTATCCAGTCTTTGAACAGAAGTCCTATGCAGCCCGTGATTAGAACGGATACAGCTATTGGCGTGAGCCACTTAACTTGGGGCTTGTCCTTTGACCCTGGTTTAAATAAATTAAATATATCACGGTGGAAGTAAACACAAATTGAAAATAAAGTTGCTAGATGCAGCGCAATTTCAATTTGAACACCGGGCATTTGAATATTAAACCATTGTTGCACAAGCACCATATGCCCTGAACTCGATACCGGCAAAAATTCCGTCAAACCCTGCGTTGCAGCCAAAATCCATAGTTCGATCATAAAAATTTCCTTAATTTGCCTCGATTTCAAAACGTCGTCATTGCGAGGAACGTAGTGACGCGGCAATCCAAAAGTGCAATAAGTGAATTAAATCTCAGAGATTGCCGCGTTGCAGTTTCGCGCCTGTCTGCCGACAGGCAGGCAGGCAATGACGGGGCAGACTTACTCTTTAGCTCTCTGAATGACAGGTCTATGATAACATGTTGAACAAGATATTTTGCGAGTTTATATAGCATTTTTGGAGAGGAACCGACTGTGACTGATACGATATTTATTGAGGGTTTAAGTGCTCAATGTATTATTGGTATATTTGATTGGGAAAGAAAGCGTAAACAGAAAATAACGGTTGATCTACATATCCCAACCGCTGTTCACAAAGGTGCGCTAACCGATTCCATCGAAGATGCATTGGACTATAAAAAAATATCCAAAGATGTTCTGAGCTTGATTTCTAAATCAAAGTTTTTTTTGGTGGAAACATTAATTGAGCGTATAGCCGAATTGGTTTTGGAGGATACGCGCATAGACTGGGTTCAAATAAAACTATCAAAACCAGGCGCATTACGGCATTCAACTAATGTGGGTTTGAATATCAAGCGTACACAAAAGTCGGTTTTGCGTAAATCAAGCCACAAAGTATTCATCTCACTAGGAACAAATTTGCAGCGAAAAAAGAATATGCAATTAGCTTTTGCCGCGTTAAGACAACTCGCAGAGCCTATTGATTTTTCCTCCTCTTACAAAACCACAGCTGAAGGCAATCAAGAGCAACCGCCCTTTTGGAATGCAATCGCGACTTTTCAAACACAACTCTCTCCTATTGAGCTAAAAGAAAAACTAAGTTCGATTGAATACAAATTGGGTCGGAGACGCAATCAAAATAAATACGCTCCAAGATGCATTGATTTGGACATTGCTTTTTACGGAAACAAAAAATACACCAAGAATAATATTCCCCATCCAGACGCAACCACGTCGCCATACATACTAATCCCCATGGCTGAGCTAAGCCCAAATTTTGTTCACCCCAGCGCAAAAATAACCATGCTTGAATTATTGGGTTCGCAATTAGATAAAAAAGGTTCTTTTACGAAAGTCTGATTAAGATTAGGCGGAGCGTGCTGTTTGGCGCTTCATCAGGTCATATAGACGTAAGGCGGCATTGATATTAATGCGTGCTATGGGCGAGATTGCATAAGCCTTGGCTTGTGATGGGTCAATGATGATTTGAACAAATTCCACCAAAGTGATGTTAGTATTTTGAGAAATTGCCTTATAAAATCGATAAGCCGTTTCAATCGCAGTCCCTTGGGGGTTATCCAGATCTTCAGCATTGAATCCTGCCACACCATTCACATAGCTCATGATAGAGCCGTCTGCAAATATAGGCACCTCACCGGCTTTTGTGGAATTATTCAATGCAACCCAACGATGATGGACATCTATATTGCGACCAATCAATACTGAGTCAGCTTTACCAAGAAGGTGCACATAATTCGTCTCGTCCGACAGTTTAGCCATGGGCGCATTGATGCGGCTAGATATGGAGTTATGTCCAAGCCAAATCTCCTGATTGGCCCAGCTACCTTCAAGTTGAATTGATATTTGCTGGTCTAGGGACTTGATTTGTTGAGCGATATTCTGAATCAATACTTCATTCGCTTCGGAATTAGATGAAGTCAAAGAATCTACATGCAAAACCACAATCGCAGGCTCAGCTAGCGGCTGAGTGATCACCAAACGTTTGGCATCAGCCATCTTTAATAACATTTGAAGATCACTAAGTTTCAGCACAGCTTCTGTTGGACGCGATCGTTCATCAAGTAGTATGTCTTTTACGTTCAATAGAACAGGCTTGCCAGGCAATAACCCGTCAACAAGCAATGTACTGTTAGATTCCCCATCACGTCTAAAAGACAAAACTAAATCTCCCAAAGCGATTTTTACCCCTTCTTCAATACCTATCGTGCGATCCACTCGGGCTATAAATAATTCTATCTGTCCAAGGTCACCTTGAGATTGCTCATATGCCGTTTGCAAGTCTATCGCGCCTCCAGCTAATCTTGCGCCCAAAGTGGTTTTTGAATCGCCGAATGTGTTATTTGGATTGGCTGCGTTAATATTGATAGGCTGATAGTCCGGGATTGCGTTCTGGACCAATGTCATCCTTGAGTTTGCAGCAGATGGCTGCTTAGCTTTGATGGGCAGGCTGCCGCTGTAGATATTGCCGCTAGTGTGATAGACCATGGCATTGGCGTGGCCATCGATGCTAATGACTTCTCCATTTTGAAGAGTTTGGCCACCCAGAGTCCAGGTATTTGCTTCTGCGTCTAGGTGCATATCCTCAATTCCAGAAATGGCGGTTATACCTCTGTCTTGTGCAAGTGTTTTGGCGTGCACTGACATTATTTTGCTGACGATGTGGATTTCTTGTGGGATTTGATTAATGATTTCTGGGCTAACTCTATGAATCAAGAGGATGACGCCATCAATATCGTCGGGTTTTTCTTTTTGATAACGTTCCAATAATTCTTTGGATTCCTCTATATTTGTGGCCACCCAGCCTCTTAAGGCACCGCCGCTAACGGGGTAACCGATTGCAATGGGTGAATCTTCAGTCGTTTCAAATTCAGGGTATTGATCAGTGATATAGTCATCGTCGCTTTGAGTGATAAGGACTTCATCCTCTTGAATCACAAATTCAATCATTGGGTCATAATGAAATATTCCCTTAATTTTTAGTGTCCACTGCAATATCTTTTGATATAAATCGGGACGTAATTCTTCAAGTGTTTGCGTTGAGTCATTGCGTCTCTCTGCCTTACTTAAGAGAATGTAGTTCTGGTCAGCTCGAGTCATCAATTGCTCACCAATCGATCGGAATCTAAAGCGGCCAAATAAAACATGGCTACCGTTTGGCTGCACGCGCAATGAGGCGTGACCCGCGCCTGATATCTCGCCCGTCTCAGTCGTTTCTAAATTTCCAAAGCCCGCTTGTTGCATGATCACGGTGGTGCCCCATTCTTGTGATATTTGATGTGTGTCTCTATATTCTCTGGCTTCAACTGAGTCCCATGAGTCATAAACCACTTTAATAGCTTCAATGGCCTGGTCATCGATATTATCAGGTATTTGGTGGCCTTCAGAAGTGATGATTGCTTTGTACTTGGTCACGCCCAATTTCATTGCATCTATATCTAGCTCTTCTTTATTATAAATATCCAAGACAGCTTGAAACTTAGCTTCTTCTATGCCTAGGACATGCACAGCATAGGACCTAATGAATTCAGCATATGTATCATAGGCAAACCACTCATCACCAGTGGATGCGGCCAAATTAAGGACTTCAGTATCATTCATGCCTAAATTGGGTATGGTCACAAGCAGGCCTGGTAACATGAATGCTGAGCCACTCCGTGCATAAAGCAAAAACTTGAGATCTGGGTACGTAGACCTTTGTCGAAGGTCGACGATTTCTTCCGACACCTTATTCCTGAACTTCGGTGATTCTAGGATAGATTTTTGAGCCATTAATTTGGCGCTAATGCCAAAAAAAGGTGGTATGGGAATATCTCTATTAATCATGCGGTATAGGTTGGAAAGCTTTTTGCCAAACCAGGACAATAGTAATTTGTCTCCTTGCGGCGATGGGTCGCTAGACCTAATGAAAAATGGATTCAAATCATCAAAACTCATGGTGTTGGGGCTTGATCTAACCCATGGATCGTCATCCGAGCTTAATTCGGCTGATAGATTGCGTTCGAGTTTTCTTAAACTAGATTCGAGCGCCAAAAGATTAGAATTTCTGACCACCGATTCGGTCAATTCATTCTCTAAGGACTCTATACCAGCTTCCGTTATGAATTCCTCCTCATGACGATGATCTCCATACACAACTTCCCTTTCTTCAGTTAGGACGAATTCACTCCATTCATCTGTCAATCCGCGTGGGTCTGTATTATTAGTCCAAAAATGCGTTAATGCAAAACGAAGTTCAGCATCAACGCGCATTAAAGCTTTTTGAACTTCAAGGCGTAGTAGTTTTGACAAATCCCTGACTTGAGATGCCTTGAGCTCACCATATTCGAGTTCGGTTAATAATTGCTCAAAGACACTACCACCAAAACCAGATGAGTATACAAATTTGGCTATGCTTACAATAGCGTCTATTTGGGTAGATGAATCACTATTGTCAATTGGCTCAAGCGCTTCAGCAATAAGAATTCTACCCAATCGCCGCAATTCATAATCCATGTCTAGAATGAGCTTATTATCGGAGCCACTTTCACCCTCATCATCGTAGTATTCTGCAGCATTTTCCTCGAGTGGCCGAGGCTGCTGCAGGTGATGATGTATCGAATAACGCAAATCAGCAACCGCTCCAAATATGGCCTGCGGACTTGCCTCTGAATCTATGAGCTGAATTAAGTGCTCATATTGTCCATTCGCAAAATCTAAGCTTTGAGCAATCGCTTGAGCGCGGTATTCACTGCCGTAATCATCCACGGGACCGCCTTTGATATTGGGGATAATGGACTTGTCTGTGAGGCCAAATTTTTCATTCAAAGCGAAAAATAGACGCAACATATATTCCATTTTTTCAATATCATCTGAGCGAAACACATCATCAGCTTTAGGCAATAGGTTCACAAGAACCTCTTCATCTATTTCACGAATACTATCAACAAAAGTAACTTCGCTCTCAGGTATCAAGCCTGCCCGAATGACTTCATTTTGCAAATGCTTTAAGATAGCATGGTATTTAACTGTTTTTCCCGGAACGGTTTCCTCAATCGCCGAATAAACCATAGACAAAAGATTGTCCCATTCCTGCACCAAAATATCCTCATCACCCGTGAGCCAAAAATTCAACACACCTTCGATATGCTGTAAAAAATCTGGTGTATAACCACGCACGTTATGAGCTATTCTTCTCAAATGCGTGAACCAAGTGCGGCCATGTTCGCCGGGGGTATACGCGCCTCTATCTAGCGCACGCGCGTAATTAATGACCTTTCGTGCCGCTACTTCCGCACCTAAGCCTAGAGAACGTCGTGCATCATCTAGTCCTTCAATAAAAAATGCTGCGCTTTGTGCGTGTTTGGCCAAAGCATTGGCCATGCCCTGTTCGTCAGTGGTGCTTTCATACATGCCGCCGCGCCCTTCAAGGCCCGCTCCATCGGGTCGCTGGAGTCCAATGAATCGACTTTGTAAATACGCGTAAGCTGCGACGCTCGCGGAGTGATTTCCGGAATCATGAATCAAGCGTATTAAATTGCCAAATTTCTCCTCTCGCAAATTCAATTGCAATAAAACACTCAAAGCCTTATGAGACTCGTGGTCATTGCCTTGATTTAATGTGGATTGAATGCGGTGTTTTAGGCTGTTGTCTAAATAAAAATGCTCATTAGCATAAACAACAATGTCTAGAAAATGAATATTGTGTTCGACGGTATTTTTCTCGTCTAAGTAAAGGTTCCAAATCATATCAACAAACTCAGGGGTGTTGGATAAAGTGTTTTTGCGGGTAAAAACCTCATAAATAAAATCGGCAGCATCATCGATCTGCAGTTTTTTTTCAAAGATATGGCGTTTTATATAGTCCGTCAATATTGGCGCGTCCAATTGATTCAAAACCCACCTTACCGCGCGATCTAAACTGTCTTGCGCATTAAACCGGCTATGTCTTTCAAAATCATCTTTCGGCTCTAAGAGCATTCTTTGCTTTTGCCAAAAATCATGCAGTTCTGTGAATTCTGCATAAGAAAGAATGCTTCCATTATTAGAAATTACCCTCGAAAGCAATTTATTAGCACCTGGATAATTATTAGACTCTAAAATAGATATTTGACCAATCGCCGGTAGATCAATGAGTTGAGTTGTGTCAGAACCAACTAGGGCTTGTTTGATATTTTCATTCAAGGCTTCTGGCGCATTCCACACACCAATAATGCCTATTTCTGCATTCACAGCAATTAAGAAGTCGGTTTCAATACGCCTGCCATAATTTTGATTCATCAAATTTTGGTATAGGCGCTGCCATGCGCTCACTGCATGCCAATCGCCATAGAAGACGAAATCTGTATTTCTCTCACCCTCATTCTTCCAATTATTTCTCAGTGTGCTGGTTAAAAATGATGGGCCGCCATCATGGCCAGATTGTTCTAAATGTGACTGATCGGTGAAAACAAGAGAAGCATTGTAGATCTTAGGCAGCCTTGATTCCAATTGCTGCCTATAATCAATACCGTTTCTAAAAACGACTCGTCGCTGTATCTCACTATCTATATAGTCTCGCAAAGCACTGCTTTCGCGACGACCCCTTGAATCAAAGGTATAATTTTCTTTGAACACAGCTTCACGCATTTGCCTACTTTGATAACTTTCAGCACTATCACTAATAGCTAAATGCATTAAAGCTTCAGCTAGAACTGGCATGTCTAGTTTTAGCAAGTCCTCAGAAACCACCAACGCTTCATTGTGAGGAAATCCAAAGGTATAATCGCCCATAGTTTCTACGCGCGATTCTATTGAATAAATATTAAACGTTCCATGCAGCTTTGAAAACGCCTGTTCAGCTAATGCCAAATGCTGCTGGGCTCTCTCCCCCGCATCGTCTGGCAGGGATTCAATTTGGGTTCTATAATCATCAATACGTTCTAAGATATATAAAACGATCTCAGCATAGCCGTCTATCACAATAGCCTTTTGATCACCATCACGGTTAAATTGATTAATAAAATCATCCAATACGCCACTTTGCAGCCTAGTCATCACATGATCTTCTTTAGCCATACGCGGCGCACTTATGGGACCATATTCTTCTTCTTCGATTTGTAGGAGAAGTGGTAAAAAGGGTAATTCACGGCGTGAATGAATGGGGGCATTACTCAATACAATCGCTTCACGCATGAGGTTTTGGCCGGGATTGCGATTAGGTGGCAGCACATCTTGCAACCTGTTTATTTCAAAATCGACAGACCGCATTTTTAAGGGAGTTGGCTCTTCTGACGTGTCAATATTCAGACGATCATAAAAATAGCCTTTGAAGAATTCTTCATGTGGGTTAACTAGACCCCAGTCATACAGAGTGCGTGTGATACTATTTTTAAAAAAGGCATTCATTAACGTGGTTGAAGCCCCCGCGAGTACCAGGTAGCGATAGCCCAGAGCCTGTGCCCCGGTTGACTCTGAGCGCATATTCCAACCACCCAAATCATAATGAATAGCATCACGGCTATCATCATCTATGAAAACGGTTAAATTATTAGCATGCGGTTCATTTGGGAAATCTGCCAACTCCCTCAAAGCTTTACCGTAGAGAAATATGGTTTTTTTCAATGCGGCTAATTCATTTTGGCGTTCGGATGCCACTTGCTTCATTAGGTCTGATTCGATTTGAAGATTCGCTGCTTGAGTCTGGATGTCTTGAGCTGCATAAGCTACAATTAAGTTATCCCAGGTTCCATCGGCGCGTAACGTTCTCTCATTTACTTGAGATTCCGCAAATACCTTATCAAAGAAATCTTTAGCTATGTCGTTGAATGCAGCACCCGCTCGTTTTGGCGTATTTTTTCTCTTTGCAGATATGAATACTCCCAATGGAACCGCCCGATCATCCAAAACATATAAGTCGTCATAGATGGCATAGCCTAAAGGGATAGGCCCTCTCAGCTTACCATTGTCGCGATAGCCTTTTGAGCGTCGATATTTGCGCTCAGCACTTGCGCCTCCGTGTCCTCCCATTTGCATGTATTTAAAAGGTTTTGTAAAAGGACTCCCATTTTCATCAATCTCTAGTTTCTGCGGATCAAAGCCAGACTCCCTCTCACCGTGAGGGTTAAACTTCTGTCCATAATTCTCACGGGTAAAGCTAGCACCGGTCACGACGATGCGATCAATGATTTCACCAAATACTTCAATCTCTTTATCAAGCATGATTTCAACAGCACGCTTTTCTTCACTCTCACCCGTTTCGCCGCTATGATTCATAGCCCAGTTTCTATCATTTTCAGATTCACGATATTGCGTGATGATTGCCTGTATTTTTCTAATAACCCCGGGTTGTGATTTTTCTATAGCGCTATACAAGGCCTCATCAAATATTCCCAAGCCTCTTCTCTCCCCATTCAATACAATCTCTCGTTCCCCGATGTCTTGATCAACAATTATTCCACTCATTCTAGAGCTGGGATCTTTTAGAAAAGCAGATCCATCTACCTGGTCAGCTATTCCGGGAACACCTCGGTCAGAAGCAATGCTACCGCTCATGCGGGCTTTATTGTTAATGGCCAATTTCTTATTGGGGACTGCTCTTTTGGGCGAGATAATGCTCTTGCTGCCTAATAAAGCGGCTGCAAACTCAGCTTGCAGTTTAGATCGTGGGATTTGCATAGTTGAGGAATTAGAAGTATGTTTCTGGGTCAAGAGTTCACTTTTCTTAAGGCTCTCTTGCAACGGATTGTCCAATAATAATTTTTCGTAATGGGCATGATTGGTTGCATGCGTGACTTGAGGCTGAAGCGATACGAAGGATATGTTCTTGGATTTGAATAGACTCTTAAGATTATTTGCATGAAATCCACCAACGACTAAAACGGCTTGATTTAGTTTTTTCATTTGCATTTGTTCGGTGATATTTTTCAAAATAGCCGCATCTCGCGCGTGAGTCAAATGATAGAACCTTTGGCTTGAATTAAAGACTTCAACGAACTCCTCTTTTAAAAATAAAGCTCTTGCATAGTTTTTCTTTTGAAGCATTATTTGTTTATTGAGGAAGCCTGTCATTGTTCGCAAAGTTGCAGAATTGCTCGCAGCTCTATATGTGTTATATGCTTGGGGTGACAATTGAAAGTTTATTAATTCATGCATCAAATTAACTTGTTTGTCTATGCTGAATAAAGTAGCTTCATCGGGGCTGTCTACTAACGACATATATACGAGGGATTCCAAACTATCCAATTCTTCAATGACAGCAGGTAATTGAACTTGATTTATTTTTGCGATGTAGCTGGCGTAACGGTTTAATTGCGGGTATTGCGCCCTGATATTAAGACTTTTGGACTTTAGAGATTGCTGAAGTTGTAGCATGAAACCAATTTGGTCCTGAGCATCTTTACGATTCATTTGGCCCACCCTTTGATCCAATTCACATATATTCGCATGCTCCAAGCACACTTGAGACAACTCTTTATTGGCTTGCTCAAAATCAATGTCATTTTCTAGATCTTGAATTTGCACGAATGCTCGCACGTGCTTAAAGCTAGGGTCAATACGGTCATAACTTTCTAATTCTGATAGGTATGCGCTAAGGGTTATTTGGCCAGACTTATAGCTATTGGCAAATTCGTCAAATTTCATTAGCTTGCGGCTGTAGATCGTGGGTTTGAGAGTCTTTATTGTGAGACGTATTTTTTTTAAGTATGCATCAACTGAATCACGTTCTTGATGGACGGTTTGGTAAGCCCTCCAAGCTTCTTGAAAAAGATTGGTATCTTCAACGCCCCATAAGACAGAGTCACTTTTCGACGTTAAATCAAAATATTCAGTCCCCTGCATTTTGCCTTTGCGCATATAGGCTCGACCTAGCTCACGCCTATCTTTCAAGCTCGTGATCTTACGCAAATAATTGAGAGATTCATCGCCATAACCAGCTTCCAAAAAGATATATTTTAAACTTGGTTCATCGACGAATAACTTGTTCAAGATTTGTGAGATATTATTTTGACCCGAATCATTTGTATGGGGGTCCTGAATCATATATATGGTTTTTTTAGAATTAGGTGCGATATACACTTCGTCAATGAGTCCGATTGAAGCGGGTATACGTAATGAGAAACTTGATTGGGGATTCATATTTGTCGGCACAAAGCTCAGCCCAGGGGCAGCCCATAGACATTGCTGAAAGACAAATGCCTGGATTATAAATAAAGCTATTATGCGTAAATGATTAGTTTTTTTAACAAGCATGGGCGAATAAAAGTCTCATTAGTTTATGAATTTAAGATGGCTTCAGACACAAATTTAGACATAAGTAGTAAATACTTAAAGTATAAGGATTTGTAAGCAAATAACAAGGCACGTTGCTCTAAATCATTGATAAATTGGGCTTAGGAATATTTAAGCTTTTGAAACAATGCTTAAGTATGTCGTATTAAGTTTGATTCAGCAGGAACCCTAGTTTTTCGTGACGAAAAAAAAG
The DNA here is from genome assembly GCA_047639455.1 of Candidatus Omnitrophota bacterium. Taxonomy (GTDB): domain Bacteria; phylum Omnitrophota; class Gorgyraeia; order 2-02-FULL-51-18; family JAGOUK01; genus JBLINS01. The sequence goes on along the minus strand of JBLINS010000016.1, from coordinate 25,681 downwards.
CCGTTGAGATTGCTCTCAACGGCTTTTTTAATAAGGCTTGTAATCGTTTTTGAACGATTACATCATTCCACCCATTCCACCCATACCTGGCATTCCGCCGCCGCCTGGCATTGCAGGAGCTTTGTCTTCTTCAGGTAAGTCAGTAATGATGGCTTCTGTTGTTAATAACAAACCTGCGATTGAAGCTGCGTTTTGGAGTCCTGTACGGACAACTTTAGCTGGATCAACAACACCGGCTTTAACTAAGTCTTCAAATACTTCGGTTTGAGCATTAAACCCATATGCACCCGTATGTTCTTTGACTTGTTGAACAATGACTGAACTCTCATGGCCTGCGTTTTCTGCAATTTGGCGCATGGGTTGTTCAATCGCACGACGGATGATTTGTAATCCAACTGCTTCATCACCTTCGAGTTTCAATGCATCAAGAACTACTTGTGCGCGAATTAATGCAACACCGCCACCAGGGACAATGCCTTCTTCTACGGCCGCGCGTGTTGCATGCAATGCATCTTCAACGCGAGCTTTTTTCTCTTTCATTTCTGTTTCAGTAGCCGCACCAACATTGATCACAGCAACACCACCAACTAATTTGGCTAAGCGCTCTTGTAATTTTTCGCGGTCATAGTCTGAATCAGACTTTTCGATTTGAGCCTTGATTTGTTGTACACGAGCTTTGATGGCTTCAGTTTTTCCAGCGCCTTCAATAATCGTTGTGGTTTCTTTATCGATAGAAACACGTTTAGCCGAGCCTAAGTCAGCTAATTCGATATTTTCTAATTTAAGGCCTAAGTCTTCAGTGATCGCACGTCCACCGACAAGAACAGCAATGTCTTCCATCATGGACTTACGACGGTCGCCATAACCAGGCGCTTTAACGGCACAGGCTTGGAAAGTACCGCGGATTTTGTTAACCACTAAAGTAGCAAGTGCTTCACCTTCAGTATCCTCAGAAATAATCAACAAAGGACGGCCAGATTTGGCAACTTTCTCTAATAAAGGAAGCAAATCCTTCATAGCTGAGATCTTTTTCTCAGAAATTAAGATATAAGGATTCTCTAAAGAAACTTCCATCTTTTCTGAGTCAGTCACAAAATAAGGTGAAAGGTAACCTTGGTCGAATTGCATACCTTCAACAACGTCTAAAGTTGTTTGAGTGGATTTAGCTTCTTCAACTGTGATCACGCCGTCTTTACCAACTTTTTCCATAGCGTCAGCAATATGATTGCCGATTTCTGTGTCAGAGTTAGCAGCGATTGTGGCTACTTGTGAAATTTCTTTTTTGCTATTTTTGACATCAATTGCAATTTTCTTAATCTCAGCAATGATGGCTTCAACAGCTTTATCGATTCCACGTTTAATGCCCGTAGGATTAGCTCCTGCAGTGACGTTCTTTAAGCCTTCGCGGTAAATGGCTTCTGCTAATACAGTCGCACTTGTTGTTCCATCACCAGCATTATCACTAGTTTTTGAAGCAACTTCTTTTACCATTTCGGCACCCATATTTTCATAGGGGTCTTTTAATTCGATTTCTTTAGCTACCGTAACACCATCTTTGGTGATTGTTGGTGAGCCAAATTTGCGATCGATAATTACATTACGACCCTTTGGTCCTAAAGTAACTTTTACAGCGCGAGCTAATTGCTCTACACCGCTGAGTATGGCTCTACGGCCTTCCTCGTTGAATTTTAATTGCTTAGCCATTATATTTGTTCCTCCAAAATAAGGTAGTGATCTTAGCCAACAATAGCTAAGATGTCTTCTTCTTTAATAATTAGGTAGTCAGAACCATCAACTTTGATTTCGGTTCCGCTATAACGACCATAAAGAACTTCGTCGCTAACTTTAACTTCTAAAGCTTGAATCTTGCCTTCATCATTGATTCGGCCTTGACCGACAGCAATGATTTTGCCTTTTTGTTGCTTTTCTTGAGCTGAATCTGGAATAAAGATCCCACTACTTGTTTTTTCTTCGGCTTCTAGCGGTTGTACGACAACTCGGTCAGCCAATGGTTTAAGCTTCATTGATGTTTCCTCCGTTATTTCTGTTTTGTTCTTGATAGCACATATAAAGTCTCTGCTAGCACTCAACGATGATGAGTGCCAATAGCGCAATATTCTACCCGATTAGGTATATATGTCAAGAAATTAAGTGGCTAAGCGGAGCCTCAACCATTTTAACACCCCAGGGGTGTTAAAATGGTTGAGGCTAAGACTTTTGGGGAGTTTTTTTAGGTTTAATTATGCCTGCGGGCGCATAGGTGATTAGGCTGACCAGAGGGTGGCTAGTCTGGAGCGGGTCCAGGCGGCTAATCTAGTGGCTAGGACTTTGGTGGTGAGTAGGAATGGTTTGGCCCGATGCAGGTAAACCGCGCTTATTGCATCCAAGTCCCTAGAGGCCTCTAAGTAGGCCTTGGCGGCATGGCGCGTTTGGAATGTTAGTGTGGCCAATTGGGAGATGACAGCTTCGTCAAAATCTCGGCTTAATTCCTCGCCCGAAGCGCGATTAGACAATTGCACCAAGGTGGCATATAGAATATTAAGCCTCACTCTAGGCAATGTCATTTCTGAGCCATCGGCATTTGAGCCATTGGAATACACCCAAGCACTGCCTTTTGATCCAATATCTATATTACGCCCATTTAGATTTAATGAATCGGAAAGCAAATAAGTGGCACGCCTCCCCCTTTGTTTCAATTCGGCCGTATTGGACAATAATTCAGTTTCAGTGATAGTGGAAAAATGTCCGCCAATAGACTCAATCCAGGCTTTAGCCCCACCTAATGCCTCAGCATAAAGCGCATTAGGCTTATCCAATACCCATACAATATCGTCCAATTGAGACTGCTTGAGCTGGGCTTCTATGCGGATGAAAAGCGCCCTTTCCTCTTTAGATAGATCATCGGAAAAGGATGTTTGAGCAATAGAGTGGCTAGGTGATTGAGTGACTCTTTGACGAGTGAAATAATTATGGTTGAATGGAGTAGACGCCCTTTGATGCTCTAAATCAAAGACCTGTGTTCTTTGGCCGCCAACCTTAAATCTCGCCGACTTGCCATTAGAGTTTATTCGCAATAAACCGATCTCACCACCCCATTTATAAGCAATATCAATATCCTTGGGTGTTTTGGGATTAAGAAGGATTGGTGGTAAATCAACAGCCGTCATGCGTGGTTGAAAATCAGGTCGATGGGATTGAATGAATGCATAGGTGTCGGGAAAATAATCACTTAAAGCGCTAATTGGCCCCACAACATCCCTCCGAACGGAATCCCTTATTTCTGCATCTATTTTAATTAACTGGTTCACCGCACCATTAAACACTTCATTGTGCGAGGTCTTTAAAAAATCCCATAGAGAGAAGTTGCTCCATAAAGGCCTCACACTAGCCTCTTTTGCACCTTGCCTTATTCCCAATTCATGTATGGGGTTTTCGGGCATAGGGTGGGTGGAGTCTAGGGCTTCTTTAGCTGCTTGTGAGACTTGCGGACCAAATAACCCAATATGTGAATGAGGCCAGAATGGAGCTTCATTCACTCTAAAAGACTTTATGTCTGATTCAAATCGTTTTTGCATTATGCGGCTGAATGCATCAATTCCGAATTTACTAATGAGTGTAGTGATCGCTGCTATGAAGTTTTTATCTGTAACGTCTCTATATCTGTCGCGTATATCAGAATGTTTCGCCACATCAAAATTTTTAATATCTATTTCTAGGGCATCAAGACCGTATTGTTCATATTGTAAAGCTCTTAAAGTTTCATGAATCGCCCACTCCGGTTCACTTCCAAATCCGAGGAATGGATTTGATTGCGGAACGCCTTCCATAATTTTCTCTGATGGAGTTGTGCTCATATGTTCTTTAAAAAAACGTAGTGCGCGTCGTATTTGCTCTAATTCCTGAGGATTATCGCGTAAGAAAATAGGCCCACCATAAAAGCGATCTATATCATCGGTCGGCTTGCTTGCATAATAAATTCGAATGTCTGACAAATCTGAATTGAATTCAATGATTTTTTTGTGAACAGCATAAGGAGCTGCCCAATCAGGTTCTACAAATAATGAAATCTTATATTTATCGTAGTCAGGAAAGTACTCTACAATAAGGGAATTGAGTTGCCCTAATACTCCACTAGAAACGCGCACTACCTTTGTTTGGGATATATCATTGAACAAAGATAGATTTGATAAACTAGGCTCAAAAGCATGCCCCACTGAATTTTCCACAACGATAGATTGAGTTTTGTTGCTCTCCCATGGTTCGGCCCACCAATCAGGTAAATCAGAACCCTCCAATGCCTCAATGGAGAGTATGCGATTGTCATCTGATTCGACTCCAAAAACATAATCTTGGTACCCATGAGGACCCATTATGCGTAGTTCGACGCCAATGGCATTCAAAACCATTACCGAATAAGGCAATAATTGGTCATTTTTTAAAACGCCTGTTATTTGATGAATTTGATCGGCCGGATCTATGTAGCGTATACGAATGAGGCCGCTATTGCGGCCTGAATCTTTCTTAAATCGAGCATCAGTTATAATTCTAATAGCATCTAGAATTGGCAAGGGCTCGGGTAATGACATGCGTGAAGTGGCTATTTTTAAGTTACTTTCAAATTGAGCCAAAGCTTCTGCGGACCATTGATCCAGAGGTTTGGTGTGTTCGCGCTGGTTATAGGGAATATCTGCTATATGAAAACCCATTTCACGTAAGGCCTGTGTTTTGGAAGACATATGGAATGCTTGTATTTGATCGTAAACTAGCGCTACGCGCCGGTCGTTGGGTATGATATTCATCAATTCATCCTCATCGACCATAAGAACGCGCATAGCCATTTCAGCATCATTCTGATCGCCTGCCAACGGCCCAAGAGGATTTCTTATGATTTTTTCATCACCTATGAACCGAACCACATCGACGCCCGAATCTTGTAACTTTTGAGCCAACGATACCGGATATGGTCCCATAATAATCGCTAAAGGTTTGTTTTTATCAATATCAGGTTTTTGAGTTTCGCTCATCCTCGGCTTATAAGTGGCTTGAATGGCTTTTTGGAATTGCTGTAGGGCTATCCTTTTTCTTTCATTCTCAAGTAGGATGCTCAAGTCTCTAACTACGTAGATACCAGAACTCTGATTGCGTATAGCATCTTCTAAAAAACTTGCATCGTCTGATAATTTGCTGGCTGGTATGTTTTTTAAACCCGGAAGAGAAAAAACGCGTCCCGTTGTTGACGAAAATGGCGCCGCCCCTGACAGAGCGCGACCAGGTTCTACGACGAATGAACTCCCCGCTTCGGCCGCGGACAATAAGACATTGACATTGCTGCGATATGCGTCGAGAAAGTGATTGATTAGTATATGGCCCTCCTCATCAGCCGGTCCAGCGAGTTGGGGTGGCAAGCCTCCCTGCAAGCCAAATTGTGAATCCTCTATTATTTGATTGGCGTAAGTTAAGTGGCGCAAGAAAATTACGTCACCTTTCGGTATTTTTTGTTTTTTGAAAACCTGCTGAAGTTTAGCGCGATCACCAATATCGACAAGAATGGCCTCAGCGGTAATCATGCCTTCCGTATACTCGTCTATGCTCAAGCCTATCGATTCAATTTGTAACCCTTGATTGAGTAAGTTGTAATGCATTTCATTAGCCTGCTCAATTACTTCCGGCTTAAAATCAAACCCATAAATTTGCAAGCTCCAATTGGCGGGTATTTCGCCCAATTCTTTTAGTGCTTGATAAAATAATTTGATAGAATTAACTGATTCAGCGTTATTTCGACCAAGTCCGAAAGACATAATTGTGAAGACTCTGTCGCCTATTCCGCCACCTTTTTCTAGACTGATACGGCTCCTGATATGTTGCTTGTACCTTTCTTTTAATAAGTGCCCCTGTACTAAATTCATATCTCCACTTGCTCGTGTCTTGAATCCAAATTCCTTAGTCGCTTGAGATATGGGCTTATCAAATAATCTACGTATAAATAATTCGCTATGCCCTAAAGCTGCTAGTTCTTCAACAAGGAATTCCAAATCCCCAGGAGTCCCTTCAACGCTCATCCTCGATTTCAGCGTGGCTTGAATGGATTTTTGGAATTCTTGTAAGGCTCTGCGTTCTTTTTCATATTGAGGAATGAGTTTCAGGCTATCAACGCGATATATGCCCGTACTTTGATTGTGGATATCATCCACGGGGGTTTGACCTAGATCTGAAAGTGATACATTTTGTAATCCGGCTAATCCAAAAACTCGGCCAGAACGGTATTTTTTCATAGCATCGGAATGCAATGCTCCAGGGTCTATTACAAAATGTGTCCCTTCAGTTGCTGCTGCGAGCAGTATGTTTCGAGATCCTTGATATAAATACGTCAGATCTCTTGCGGTATACATGGAATTAGGGTCTTTGCTATTAAAACTCATTAAATGGCCATGACGATTAGACCTATCATCTTCAATTGAAGCGTTGGCATCATTCACATTTCTATAAAATACAATGTCAGCTGCTCCAGTCTCCGATATTCTTTGGGTAATTTCTTTTAATTTATTAGGTTCATTAAAATCAACCAAATGAGCTCCACCCCAAATAAAGCTCGAAATATAATCCGCCCACTTGAAACCCAATGCGGATGTGGAGGCTCCAGCAATAAGCCCTGCGATGTAACGATTCGCCACATCTATTGCAGCTTGATTATTGTCAAAGCCATTCAATTCTAATCTCCAATCTCTAGGGTTTTGATGCGCTCTTTGCAAAGCCTGAAAATAGATTCGAATAGCGTCTTTGATTTCATTGGGCTTCTCACCCAAACCGAAGAACATAAACGAAAGATTTCGATTTATAGCCACTCCTTTTTTTGCAGGTAATAAACGTTGTTCAATTATTTCAACTATCAAATCTTCCAATAAGCCCGCTTGAACCATAGCATCTTTGCCCCTGCTGAATCCAGCCGCCGCGTCTGACATTCCCGTGGGCACTATGATTTTCGCTAATTCATCTTCCCCAAAACCCAAATTCCGCAATTCCTTAGCTAGGTAATTTAACTCTCGATAATCGTGTAAAGACGTATCACTCATTCTCGATTTCTGAGTTGCCTGAATGGCTTTCTGGAATTGTTGTAAGGCTATTCCGTCTTTTTCATGCTGACGGATAATATCTAAATCGTCAACACGATATATGCCGGTGCTTTGATCGAGGATTTGGCCTGGTATGTAGCTAAACTTTTTGGATAATTGGTGGCCCAGAACAATGTCTAGACCAGCGAAGGAAAAAACTTGTCCACTTCGAGAGATCCAAGCGGACTGTCTATCTAAATTACCAGGTTCAATAATGAAATGAGAATTATTTTGACCAGCAGCTAATAAGATATTTCTTGGGCCTTGATAATCGTGCGCCAATTTGGAAGCCGCGACTATGGCATTCTGGCGATTATGATCAGGCTTGGACACATCAAGTGAGCTTGAATATTCTAGAGTTGTATCAGCTTCTATATATACATTTGAGTAACTAAGATTTCTATACAAAATAATATCAGCCAATTGACCCTTCGCTCTAAACGCGACGATTTCTTTCAATTCATCAGCATTATTAAAATCGGCTTTGTGAGCACCTCCCCATTCAACTCTTTGACTGTATTCATCCCAGGTAATTCCAATCCTATCCTGGATGTTTTCTGGTGACATTGAATTGAAGTATTGATTTGCTTCCTCAAGAGTAGACACATCGTTATCGTAGCCATAAAGCACCAATTTCCAGCCAGGCTCTTGTAAACCACTTCGCTCTAGGGCGTTAAAATAAATACGTGCAGCATCCCTCAATTCATGAGGACTATCACCGATTCCAAATGACATAATTTTGATGGTCTGGTTCAACTCATCGCCTGCAGCCTCAATTTCATCCCTTTGATTTATTATATTGACAATAAGGTTTTCCAATAAAAGGCCCTGCTCCTGTGCTTCTGGATTGGAGCTAAATCCACTAGGAGCAGTGGCTTCATTAACCGGTAATATTATTTCGTGGATTTCAATATCTGAAAATCCCAAACCCCGCAATTCCTCAGCCATATAACGCAAATCCCCATAATCACGCAAAGGCTGCTTGCTCATTCTGGGTTGTTGGGTATCATTTTTTGAATATTGTGTGAGTTTTGAAAGACCGGATCTTCCGAACCAAGCTAGGACTGATTTTTTTAGGTTCGGTTTTTTAGATAAGCTTGGTCCTAGGAGCTTAAAATGTTCAGTGTCCGTTCGGAGCGTGTCTGAGTTTTGGATAACTTGTGAAGCCTGCGGTAATAACGCGCATAGTTGTTGAGTTGGCCCAAACATGATAATGAGCACCAAGCTTATGATTCTTTTTATATATAAGTAGTTATTATTTATATTCATAAATATTATTTATAAAGCACGTAGATCAAGTATGCCCGACAGAGTAAGTCTATTCAAGACCAGCTGGCACAATAACTTAGGTGAAATGCGGGCATAAATAATCTCGTTATCTTGATGAAATAATTGTTAATTATTGGCAATTTATAAGAAGACTTATGAGGTTGTGATTGATTCGTGGAATGTACGATGTTGAGGATCGAGGCTAAAATCACGTTGGCGATCCTGAACCTCGCAGAACAAGCGGTGTAAGAATTTACCAAATTGCTTTTTGTTGTGGGATTGTCACGTCGCTAACGCTCCTCACAATGACATGCTCAATATACTTCCTGACAAATTATTCTTACGATCTATTATAAAAAACCAACATTTTACCAACATTATTTAACCAATACGCCCACAACGTACCTAATTTACTTTCTGACAAACTATTTTCACAACCTATAATTATAAAACGAACAGCACATAATCAATGTACGGGTAATGGCATTGCTTGCTTCTTAAATCATATATGCTTGTGATAAATGGTGTGGAGGGCTTTGAGGGTTAGGTTGTGGTCGATGGTTTTGATGGATTGGGTATAGGGTTTGATTTGGTTGGCGTAGCCGCCGGTGGCGATTATTTTGTGCTGGGTCTTTTTTTCTTTATTGATGGATTCGACGATGCGGTCGCAGAGTCCGCCTATGCCATAAAATACACCGGCACGTATGGAATCTTGGGTTGTCTTGCCAATGACTGAGTTGATTTTTTTGATTTTAATTAATGGTATTTGGGCTGTGGCTTGGGTTAGTGCATTTAGTGAGATTTGTATTCCGGGGGCTATGACGCCGCCCTGAAATCCATTGGCATTAATCACATCAAAGGTTATGGCTGTGCCAAAATCAATGCATATAGTGGGTTGATCGAATCTTTTATAGGCTCCATAAGCATTAACCAATCGGTCATGTCCAACGGATGATTTTTGTTTAGTTTGATTATTAATTGGAATCCGTATGTCTTTTTGAATGATTAGCGGTTGAATACCTCTCCACACTTTTGCTTGAGCTAAGAGTTTGGTTAATTTGGGCACTACGGAACAAATCAGGATTGCCTGCATGCCATTGAATTGTTTACATTTGAGCAATAAAGTTTTGGCATTGATATGATCATTAATCATTCTAATTGATTTGAATAATTTAGGACCTTTGAATTGGCCTAATTGGATGCTGGTATTGCCTATGTCGATTGTGAGGAGATTGGTTTTGGGTTTCATGTGTGACGCTTCTTTGTATTTGTGGCGCCATATGAAATGCTTTGCTGTGAGATCCTCACGTCGCTCCGCTCCTCAGGATGACGGGGTGTGTTTTGCTCCTCAGGATGACGGGGTGTGTTTTGCTCCTTGGGATGACGGGGTGTGTTTTGCTCCTCAGGATGACGCGTCATGATATGCTCCGCGAAGATTGGGGCACCGTGAGGCTGACGTCGCCGGATAGGACTCGGTGGAGTTGGTTGTTTTTGTCTTGGATAATGAGCGCACCTTCGGCATCGATGTCTTTAGCGATGCCGTGTAATGTAGTTTTAGTCGATTTAACGCTTACTTGCGTGTGCATCATAAAGGCGTACTTTAGCCATTTTTTCTTTAAAGATGACCACCCTTTTTTGCTTAATTCATTATAGAGCAATTCGAATTGATTGAGTACGCTGGCCGCGATTTTGCTGCGATTCCAATTTCGCTTAGCTTCGATATTCAATGATGTCGCCGATTTAGGCAAGTCCTTTTCGGACGTATTTACATTTAGACCTATGCCTATAATTATGGAATTCATGGAATCACTATCAGATATCATTTCGGTTAAAATGCCAGCGCATTTTTTTTCATTAATCCATATATCATTAGGCCATTTGATTTGAGCATTCAAATGCGTTTCTTGACGTAGCGCTTCAACCACCGCGATGGATGCTGTGAGGGTTAAAAGACTGAGTTGATTGGGGCTTAAGTTGGGCCGCAATAGAATCGAAAAATAAAGACCTTGATCTGCGGGGGACTCCCAAACTCGCCCTCGCCTCCCCTTACCAGCCAATTGTTTTTCGGCAAATATGACGCTGCCCTCGGGATAATTGCTTTGAGCCCATTCCAGCATCAGCCTATTGGTTGAATCTAATTCTTTGTAAACGTGGACTTTATTGCGATAAAAGTCTGAGAGAAGATAAAATTCAATTTCCTCAGAGGTCAAATGCTTGGGTGTTTGTCTGAGCTCATAGCCTTGACCTTTGTGAGAACAAATATCAAATCCAGCTTCTTTGAGGCCTAGGACGCGCTTCCATATGGCGGTACGCGACAACCCTAATTCAGCTGACAATTTGGCGCCCGATAGGGGTTCTTTGTTGCCTAACAAAGCGCGCACGATTAAGCGATCTATTATGCGGGGGTCGATCTGAGATTTAGAGTGTGTAGAGGTCAAGATTGCCGCGTCGCTTGCTGCGCGCTCCTCGCCTGCCTGCCGGCAGGCAGGCAATGACGGTGTGTTGTCATGATTTGTGGCGGCTCTTTTTGCTGGTGAAAACGTTTTTGACGTGGAGGCTTTTGCTTTTTCTTTTGTCGCGCTTCCATTTGCCTTGGGTCGCGGGTTTGGATTGTATTTCGCCAGTAATGCCCATGCCAAGTTTGATCTTTTGTAATTGTTCTCTTAATTCAATAGCTTTTTCAAAGTGGAGGTTTCGAGCCGCTTTTTCCATTTGAGATTCTAGGGTTTGAATGATTTCTTGATTCTCGTATTCGCTATCCTCAACCCCAATCGCCTCGGCTTCTATATCGCGAACCTTCTTTATTGCTTCTATACCCGCACTTATCGATTTTTGAATTCCTTGGGGTGTTATGCCATGCTTTGTATTATGTTTGAGTTGTATTTCGCGACGACGCCTGGATTCCGTCATCATTCCTCGCATAGAGTCTGTGACTCTATCTGCATATAAAATCACATGGCCCTCAATATGTCTTGCCGCACGTCCGGCGGTTTGAATGAGTGATGTTTTACTTCTCAAAAAACCTTCCTTATCAGCATCTAATATGGCCACTAAAGACACTTCAGGCAAGTCCAATCCTTCACGCAAGAGGTTTATGCCGATCAAACAATCAAACTCATTTTTTCTTAAATTTCTCAATATCTCAACTCTTTGAATAGCATCAATTTCTGAGTGCAAATACTCGGCCCTAACGCCTCTATCATGCATAAAGCGCGTTAGGTCTTCGGACATGCGTTTAGTGAGCGTGGTGACCAAAACCCTTTGATTCTTTGCAGCGCGCTCTATAACCTCTTGAATCAAATCGTCAATTTGACCTTTGGATGGACGGATTTCAATTTCGGGATCTACTAAGCCGGTGGGCCGAATAACTTGCTCGACGACTGTTTGTGACATTTCGATTTCTTTTGGGCTAGGCGTTGCTGAAACAAATACGGCTTGAGGAATGAGCTCTTCAAATTCTTCGATTCTTAGGGGCCTATTGTCGAGTGCTGATGGCAATCTAAAGCCAAAGTCGACTAAGTTCTGCTTGCGAGCTTTGTCGCCCATATACATGCCTTTAATTTGTGGCAAAGTGACATGGGACTCATCTAGAATAATCAAATAATCATCTGGAAAATAATCCAATAGACAATAAGGACGCGAGCCTTCAGCGCGGCCAGATAATATGCGTGAGTAATTTTCTATGCCTGAGCAATAACCCATGGATTCCATCATTTCCATGTCAAAACGCGTTCTTTGTTCAATGCGTTGTGCTTCGAGGAATTGATTATTGTCTTTAAACACTTTAATACGAGCATCCAGCTCTTTTTCAATTAATATCAAAGATTCCTCTATACGCTCTTGGGTTGTCACAAAATGTTTGGCTGGGTATATCGCCACCTTATCCAAAACTTGCAAGGCATTATTAGTCAGTGGGTCAATATATTCAATCTTGGCAATTTCATCGTATTCTAATGAAACACGAACTGCTTTTTCTTCATAGGCTAGGAAAACATCAACCGTGTCGCCATTCACTCTAAACGTGCCGCGCTTAAATTCAATATCATTACGCTCATAGCGTATTTCAATTAATTGTTTTAACAAACTGTCCCGATCTAATAGTTGTCCGACTTCAAGCATAACAAGCATTTTTTTATAGTCTTCTGGTGACCCTAAACCGTAAATACAAGAAACGCTAGCAAGGACTATGGAATCATTGCGGCTCAGGAGCGAGCTCGTGGCCCTCAGCCTTAAGCGATCAATATCTTCATTAATTGACGCGTCTTTTTCAATGAATGTATCCGTTTGAGCAACATAGGCTTCAGGCTGGTAAAAATCATAGTAGCTCACAAAGTATTCCACAGCATTAGTCGGAAAAAAGTCACGCATTTCTGAATATAATTGCGCCACAAGTGTTTTATTGTGCGACAAAACCAGCGTTGGTTTATTGAGGGCTTTGATAATGTTGGCCATGGTGAAAGTCTTACCGCTACCCGTCACGCCCAATAATGTGGCGTACTTTTGTTTGGGCTGCTTTTGCAACGAAGCAATTAGCTTATCAATGGCTTCGGGTTGATCGCCCGCAGGCTTAAAATTAGACTCTAACTTAAAATTCATTCAAGTATATTCAAAGATACATCAATTGACTTAATGGTATGTGTTAATGCGCCAACTGATATTCGCTCAACTCCACACTCAGCATATTTGCGTACATTTAATAGGCGAATGCCGCCTGATACTTCTAATGGAATATTTTTTTTCTTTTGAGTTCTAAGGGCGACTGCTTCATACACAAGCTCGGGGGTGAAATTATCCAATAATATATATTGGCATTCTGTGTCTAGGGCTAATTTCAACTCTTCCAAATTCATTACTTCCACACCGATGCCAATATTCTTAGTGAAGCGCGCACGGGCGTTTTTGACTATGTCCTTAATATCTCGTATGGGGATAGCTCTTAAATGATTATCCTTTAATAATACGCCGTCAAATAGGCCAAAGCGGTGATTGACGCCACCACCCGTTCGCACGGCATAACGCTCGAGCCCGCGCCATAATGGAGTTGTTTTGCGAGTGTCCATAATTTGAGCCGGCGTACCCTTAACTTCGTCAACAAAGGCACGTGTTTTAGTTGCGATGGCGCTTAAATAAGCTAAGAAATTGAGCGCCAGACGTTCAGCGGTTAAGATTGACCGCGTTTTGCCTTGTACATAAAAAACCGCACGGGTAGCTTTGATGAATTCACCCTCATTTGCGACCGGCAAAAACCTCAATTGATTATCAACCAATCTGAATATTCGCTCAATGACTACTAATCCGCAAAGAATGCCATCTTCTCTGAATATAGCGTCTGCTTTGGATTCATGCGATTCGGGAATGAGGCTAGAGGTTATGTCTTTATGACCTCTATCTTCTGCCAATGCAGCCTTTAATAGACGGTCTGTTTGTTCGTCAATACCTTGCATGGGTTGTCCTGATTTATTTGTTTACGTCTCGTCATTGCCTTAGATTGCCACGTCGTTGCTGCGCACTCCTCGCAATGACGGTGTGCGCGAGAAGACACCATTATGAGAGGGCTTCGAGATTAGCGGTTAATTTGATCTTTTTTTCTTCGAGATCTTTGATGCGCTGACGCTCAATGTCGACCACGCTTTTGGGAGCTCTGGCAACAAAAGCCTCATTGGCTAATTTGGCTTGAGTTTGACCAATGAATTTATCAACTTCATCTAAATTGTCTTGCATACGCTTGGATTCTATAGAGAGGTCAATGTGATCGCCTATAATTAAGAAAGTTTCGACTTTGCCAATTGAGGACGCCACAGCCCCTTTGGGGCGCTTGATATCAGTTCCGCATTCAAGCGATGTTAATCTTGCCAATTGTTTGATGTATCCAGCATAACGCATCAAAACATCTTGGTCTGCTTTGGTCCCCACCTTTGTTAATGCATCCATATGTATTTTGGGGGATATTTTCCATGTCGCACGAGTGTTTCTCACAGATTGTATTTGTTCAATGGCCATATTCATTTCTGAATCAATCACCTTGTCTATACGCGTTTGATCAACAATTGGCCAAGTGTCTTTTGCTAGGAATTTGCCGTCAGAATTAGTTGTGATTAATTCCCATATCTCTTCGGTGATGAATGGCATGAATGGGTGCAAAAGCCTAAGAGATGTTCTTAGTGTATGCGTTAAGACAGCTTGAGTCTCTGCTGATTTGATTTGTGGCTTTGCAAGTTCGACATACCAATCACAGAATTCAGACCTAAAAAATTCATACAAGCGCATAGCGCCTTCATTGAATTTGTAATTCGTGATTGATTGCGTTACAGCGTCAATACATTGATTGAGCCGGCTTAATATCCAACGATTAACTTCATCCAAATCAGCTTGGGCTGGCACCTCAACTTCATCCGTTTGTTCCAAATTCATGGTCACGAAGCGTGATGCATTCCAGATCTTATTGGCAAAGTTACGTCCGATTTCGAAGCGATCTTTTGACGCGTATACGTCCTGACCTTCAGAAGTGATTGATATCATGCTAAACCTTAGAGCATCGGCGCCAAATTCATCAATGATCTCAATGGGGTTAACCACATTGCCTGTAGACTTGGACATTTTGGCACCCGTTTCGTCTCGAACAATACCGTGAATATAAATATCTGTGAATGGCGCTTTGTCCATGAATTCAAAGCCAGCCATAATCATACGCGCTACCCAAAAAAAGATGATTTCATAGCCCGTAACTAATGACGTTGTGGGATAGAATTTTTTTAACTCATCCGTGTTTTTGGGCCAACCCATGGTTGAAAATGGCCACAACCATGAACTAAACCAAGTATCTAGAACATCTTCATCTTGCCGTATATTCGCATCAGCTGATAGACCTAATTTTTCTCTGGCTTCAGATTCATTGCGCGCAGCAACAAAACGACCATCATCGGCATAATAAACCGGTATTCTATGACCCCACCATATTTGCCTAGAAATACACCAATCGCGAATATTAGTCATCCATTCCATATACGTTTTGGTCCAACGTTCAGGATGAAATCTGATCTCTCCACTAGTCACCGCATTAATCGCGGGTTCGGCCAAAGGTTTCATGCGTACAAACCATTGATCTGAACAATACGGCTCAACAATGGTTTCGCAACGATAGCAATGACCAACAGAATGTTTTCTTTGTTCGGTCTTGATTAGAATACCCTGATCTTGAAGATCTTTAACAATGCGCTTGCGCGCTTCAAATCGATCCAAATTAGCATAAGGGCCAGCAGCTTCACCCAAGGATCCATCTTTATTCAATATATTAATAGAGTCTAGCGAGTGTTTGCGTCCCAATTCAAAATCTATTGGGTCATGTGCTGGCGTGATTTTGAGTACGCCCGTTCCCAATTCTCTATCTATACCATCATCTTGTATGATTTTGAGCGAGCGATTCAATAAAGGTAATATTGCCTCTTTGCCTATTAAATGAGTATATCTTTCATCCTCAGGATGAAACCCTATAGCCGTATCGCCCAATAATGTTTCAGGCCTCGTTGTGGCTATAACAACAAAGTCATCACTGTCTTTGATGGCGTATTTTAAATGGTAAAAAGCCCCGTCTACTTCAGCATGCGTGACCTCTTCATCCGATAATGCGGTTTGACAACGTGGACACCAATTAATGATGTAATTACTTTTGTATATCAAATCTTTTTCAA
Source organism: Candidatus Omnitrophota bacterium (assembly GCA_047639455.1). GTDB lineage: Bacteria > Omnitrophota > Gorgyraeia > 2-02-FULL-51-18 > JAGOUK01 > JBLINS01. The sequence goes on along the minus strand of JBLINS010000016.1, from coordinate 9,615 downwards.
ATAATTTGATGAAGACTTCTTTAACAGATTCCGACAAACCTTCATCCATAGTGAAACGAATTCTGTCCCAGTCACAGGAGCAGCCTAGGCGCTTCAATTGTTCAATGATAGTACCGCCGCAATCATCACGCCATTTCCACACTTCTTCAACAAATTTTTCACGACCTAAGTCTTCGCGCTGAATATTTTTTTTGCGCAATGAGCGCTCAACAACATTCTGCGTAGCGATTCCTGCATGGTCAGTGCCTGGCATCCACAATGTTTCAAAACCACGCATGCGATAAAAGCGCGTCAGAATATCTTGCAAAGTATTGTTTAAGGCATGCCCCATATGCAATATGCCCGTCACATTAGGAGGCGGTATCACCATTGAATAAACTGGTTTACCCTCGTCCTTTGCGGATGGGTGAAAGACTTTATCTTCTAACCAACGCTTGCTCCACTTCTCTTCAATGAGCGCGCCCTCATAAGTCTTGGGTATGGTCGATTCGTCTATTTTTTCCATAATTTATACTCAATTGCATCTACTAGCGCTTGCCACGATGCTTCAATTAAATTAGTGCTAATGCCTACAGTTGTCCAGCTCTTCTCCGTATCACGGGATTCAACAAAAACGCGGACTTTGGCGGCTGTGCCTGACTTTTGGTCCAAGACTCTAACTTTAAAATCGGATAAATGCATTTCCTTGAGACTGGGATAAAAAGGAATCAGAGCTTTGCGCAAGGCTTGGTCTAAGGCATTCACTGGACCATCGCCCAAAGAGGCTGTATGTTCTTCAACTCCCTTTATATTCAAGCGCACTGTCGCCTCTGACATCATTTTGCCACCCTCTCGGGATGCAATAACGCATTTATAATCAATTAATTCAAAGAAGTTAAGCGCCTGTTTAATTGTTTTGTGAATTAATAAATCAAAGCTAGCTTCTGCGGCTTCGTATTGATAGCCCTCATTTTCTTTGCTCTGGATTAATTCATGTATCAATTTGGCCTTAGGGCTGTCTTTGGTTATGGTGTATTTTAATTGTTCGGCCTTATGAATGATATTGGATTTGCCCGAAAGCTCAGATGTCAAAAATCGTCTATGATTACCAATTGATTCAGGCTCCACATGCTCATAAGTGGACGAGTGCTTCATAACCGCATTAATATGAATGCCGCCCTTGTGTGCAAAAGCACTTCTTCCGACATAGGCTTGATTGTTGGGTATGACCATATTGCATATTTCAGCAACATAATGCGCTGTTTCAGTTAAGTTTTTGATTTGGGTGGAAGACAGGCATTTATAACCCAATTTTAATTGCAAATTAGCCATAATGGTTATTAAGTCGGAATTACCGCACCGTTCACCCAATCCATTAATAGTGCCCTGAACATGTGTAGCGCCCTCAGCGACTGCTGCCAGCGCATTGGCAGCGGCAACACCAGTATCGTTATGAGTATGTATGCCGATTCTCACTGTGCAATATTTAGCAACCGCTTGAATGATCGAGCTAACCTCTGAAGGCATGCTGCCACCATTGGTATCACACAAAACAATTGTTTCGGCACCCGCAGCAATAGCGGTTACGATGGTCTTGAGTGCGTATTCTGGATTTGCTTTATACCCGTCAAAAAAATGTTCCGCATCATAAATGACACGTTTCTTTTTCTTGGCTAAATACGTTATAGAGTCGGCAATCATGCGCAGATTTTCGTCTAAGCTAACTTTTAGGGCGGCCTTAACATGTAAGTCCCAAGATTTGCCAAAAATAGTGATGATTTGTGTGCCAGACTCGACTAAAGCCTTGAGGTTGGCGTCATCCGCAGGCTTGGTATTCGCGCGCCGTGTTGAACCAAAGGCAACAATTTTGGCGTGCTTGAATTTCATTTTTTTGGCGACTTTAAAAAACTCCAGATCTTTAGGATTTGAGCCGGGCCATCCAGCCTCTATGTAGTCAATTCCCAATAGATCCAATTTTTCGGCAATGCGAATCTTGTCTTGCACGGAATAGGATATCCCCTCGCTTTGAGATCCATCCCTCAAAGTTGTGTCATAGATTTCAATTTTTTGTTTGCTTGATTTATTTAAGCTCATCCCCGCACCTCAACTGCATAAGTATCTTTCTTAGTGACAAATTGATCATGCAAGACTTTAATGGCTCTGTCGGCATCCTTCTTTTTGACGACACAACAAATTTTGATTTCTGAAGTGGATATCATATCAATATTAATGCGACTTTTGCCCAGGACTTCAAACATGTCGGCGGCAACGCCAGAATGACTACGCATACCAATGCCAACAATAGAGATTTTGGCTATATTCTTGTCAGCGACTATTTGAGACTTCTTTAATAATGGCTTAACCTTAGCTATGGCTTTGGTTGCGACATCCACATCTTCTCTAGGTACCGTGAAAGATATATTCGTCGATTTTTTATCAATGCTCACATTTTGAACTATGACATCAACATTCACGCCAGCCTTAGCGATGGCTCTAAATATGCGTCCGGCAACACCCGGTTTATCTGAAACTTCAATCAAAGTAATTTTGGCTTCCTTCTTATTCAGGCTAACGCCACTAACTAAGACTTTTTCCATGTCCTTATCTCCTTTGACTATCCAGGTACCTTGACTGGCAACAATACTTGAGCGCACGTGAATCGGAATATTAAACTTACTAGCCATCTCTATAGATCTGGCTTGCATGACTTGCGCGCCAGCTGATGCTAATTCCAACATTTCTTCATAAGATATTTTCTTTATTTTTTTTGCCGTTGGCAAAACTCTCGGGTCAGTTGTGTATATGCCATCAACGTCTGTGTATATTTCACATGCTTCAGCATTCAAACTATGTGCTAAGGCTACGGCCGTTAAATCAGAGCCGCCTCGACCCAAGGTTGTGATTTCTTGATTTGAATCACATCCTTGAAACCCAGTCACAATCACAATTCGTTTTGCTGTTAATTCTTTGAGTATCCGATCTTTCTTTATTCGTAATATTCGCGCTCTTGTGTGCTCTGAATCCGTTTGAATTCCAACTTGATTACCGGTTAACGAAACGGCGGCTAATTTTAAATTATGCAAAGCCATGGCCATTAAAGCTGTCGAAATTTGTTCACCAGTAGATAGCAACATATCCATTTCTCTGCGTGATGGGTCAGATGTCATTTCTTTACTCAGAGCTACTAAACTATCCGTTGTTTTGCCCAAAGCGCTGACAACAACAACGACACGATAGCCTGACTTATGCGCCTTAGATATGCGTTTGGCCGCAGTCTTTATCTTTTGAACATTGGCAACACTAGTGCCACCGAATTTTTGAACCAGTATTTTCATATCAAGCAATGAATTCCTTGAATTTGGATTTTAAATCCGCCAATGAAATTTTTTGCTGCATCGCTGCTTCTTCACTAAATATTGAATCTGAAGCAATATCATTAAGCTGGCAGTTCAATAATGATGGCGTTGGGCTTGGCAAAGCTATAGTTTGTTTAGACGATACTGCACATAAGCTAAATAGTGAAAATTGGATTGTATGTTCGGACTGCATTAATTGACCTAGTAATTCATCCATGGCTTCAATCCACCTAACCTTAGCTCGATAATCACCACGCTTAGAAGCCTTATCTGCGCCATCAACTGCTATCAAAACCACATCATGTGATTCCAAGGCCTTAGCTACAGATTCTTTATAAGCGACCAAATCAACCTCTTCTTGGGAACAAACAGCATCAGCCTGCACAAAATCTATATTCATTTCTTGCGCTAGAGCAACCCACCAGCCTGGAGGTCCAACCATAACTGTTTTAGCTTTAAAATAATTTGTTTTAGATTCACCGGCTGATTTATTCTGATGTATGCCAGGGCCGTATGCCCATAGGGCATTAGCTGGATTCTCACCCAAATCAATACGTACCTTATTCACATCATGTTCGATTAATACAGCACTTGCGGCTTTGAGAATATCATTAAGTTTTTTTCCAGCAGATGTTGATGGAATGGCTTGTTGATACAAGTCTTCATTTATCAAATCAATTGAAGGTATTTGACGGTCCAGCTCTGTAATGGTTTGGTCAAAGGCTTGCGTCTTAAGGATCATGCCTCCGTGCCGAGTTGCTATGAATTGCGCCTGCATGCCTTTTAATTGGGCATTCAAAGCTTGAATCAATTGCTTGATTTCAATCGGCGAAATTTGATCAGTCAACAAATCAATGGCCTTGCCATCATCGGCCGTGATGAATTGCACAGACCAAACCCAATCGCCATTAGCCAATCCTTGGGTGACTCCATTGGAATCAATATTGCCTCTAGATGGAATGTCATCGCAGCCGAATAAAGATAATAAGATTTGAGAGATATCACCTGAATCTTTGGCATCAAAAAGTGAGGCCGCAAACAAATTCTCAGTAGTCGATAATTTATTTAAATTTGGCGTAGCCGCAATCTCTAATGGCGTTTTGCCGTCAAAGGCTTCTAGCGGTTCGTCGGCTATGCCACAGGCGTAGAATATAATTTTTTTTTGCATTATTTAATCGCTTTCAATACGCTCGCATATGTTGCTTTAACAGAGGCTCTTAATCGAATGCCTTTCATAGCAGAACTAGGATCTTTTAAACCGTGTCCTGTAACTACGCAAACAGCGATTTGGTTGGTCTTCTTCTTACCGTGCTTAAAATGACCTTTAGTAAACATTTTGAAGAGTCCCGCTATGCTTGCCGCACTTGCCGGTTCAACAAACATACCTTCTTCTCTGGCAATCCAATGATAGGCCTTTAAGATCTCAGCGTCCGTGACAGAATCTATGAGACCATTTGATTCATATTTTGCTCGCTCGGCCGTTAGCCATGAGGCAGGGTTGCCGATTTTGATTGCGGTCGCAAATGTTTTGGGCTTTAAGACGGGCTTACCAATAACGATTGGTGCGGACCCCGCCGCCTGAAATCCCATCATTTTAGGCAATGTCTTAATTATGCCGGCTTTCATATAGTCTTGGTATCCGCGCCAATAAGCGGTTATATTGCCCGCATTCCCAACCGGTATTAAGTGATAGTCGGGTACCGCCTGCAATTGATCACAAATTTCAAAAGCGCCTGTCTTCTGCCCCTCGATGCGATATGGATTAACTGAATTCACAAGTTCGATTGGTTTTTTAGCTGTGATTTCTCGAGCTAAAGACAAAGCATCATCAAAGTTTCCTTTAATCGAAATAACGTCCGCATTACACATAAGGGCTTGAGTTAATTTACCCATAGCAACAGCACCCTCTGGCAATAGAACATAACAGGCCATCTTCGCCCTGGCAGCGTAAGCAGCCGCGGCGGCCGATGTGTTGCCGGTTGAGGCACACAAAACAGCCTTAGCACCTTTTTCTTTAGCTTTAGTCACCGCCAAAGTCATGCCCCTGTCTTTGAATGAGCCTGTGGGATTAGCACCCTCATATTTAAGATAGACTTGCAAACCACAAAGCTTGGATAGTTTTTCTGAATGCAATAAAGGCGTCATGCCTTCTTGTAATGTGACGATTGGAGTCTTTGCTGTAACCGGCAGATACTTGGCATAATGCTGTATGATTCCAGGCCAGGCCGGAAGCTTGAATTGATTATCTTTTTTCGCCATCTTAAACTTCATCCTCAATACGTATTGATACGGGTTTTTTCTTAATGTCTTTAGATAAGACAATTTTTTTGAGTGCACTTTGAATATCTTTTTCACTAGCCTCATGCGTTAATATAATCACGGGTACATTTTTGCCATGCACCTCTTCTTGGCTTACACTAGAAAGAGAAACGCCATGATTACCCAATTCGCGCGCAATCATACCCATAACACCTGGTCGATCAACAACCTGAAAACGAATATAGTAACGCGATCTTATATCGCGTATACGCGTGACAGTGGCTTTATTAGCCTTATTGTGCAAAGTATTCGTACTCTCTGTGGGCGTAGATGCAATAGCAATCATATCGCTAATCACCGCACTCGCCGTTGGGCCCTCACCTGCTCCTCTGCCATAAAAAAGAACGTCGCCAGTTTCATCTGTGGTTATCAGAGCTGCATTATTCACTCCTTGAACATTAGCAAGTAAATGAGACTTATGAATTAAGACTGGGTGGACTCTTAATTCTACCGAATTTAGCGAATGTTTTTTTGCAATGGCTAATAATTTGATTGCATAGCCCATAGATTCAGCATAACGAATGTCTTCAGCGGATATATGTTCAATCCCTTCGCAATATATGCTTTTGAAATCAACACTTAAGCCAAAGGCCAAGCGCGCCAAAATGGCTAACTTATGGGCCGCATCAACGCCCTTAATATCAAGCGCTGGATTAGCCTCTGCATAACCCTTAGCTTGAGCATCGGCCAACACAGCTGCAAAGCTCAAGCCTTTGGCTGTCATTTCTGAAAGAATATAATTGCAGGTTCCATTTAATATGCCCAAAATTCTTAATGTGTCATTAGCGATCAAACCTTGCAGCATGCCTCTAACAATCGGTATGCCCCCAGCTACTGCTGCTTCAAACCCTAATTGTCGCTTAGACTTGCGCATGGCTTCAAAAACAATATTGCTCTTCTCCGCCAACAATGCCTTATTGGCCGTGATGACGTCTTTGCCATTAAGAAATGATTTTTGAACAATCTCTAAAGCTTGTGTTGTGCCGCCCATAAGTTCTAGAACTTGATCGATACTAGGGTCATTCCAAATCACTTCTGGATTATTTGTGACTTGAATGCCTTTTAAGGAAATCTTGCGCTTTTTACGCGTATTTTTGACACAAACGGTTTTGATACAAAAATCAATCCCGCTTTCGCTTAAGATTTTTTTGCGTTTTTCTTTGAGTATGCGGGCAACGCCACCACCGACTGTTCCCAAACCAATTATGCCAATATTAATTTTTTTAATATTCATTTTTTCCTTTTATAATTATCGGAACGACTGGACTCGAACCAGCGACCTCTACAACCCCAATGTAGCGCTCTAGCCAAGCTGAGCTACGTCCCGTCAATTTTTTTATAAACAATTCCTATGAGGTCGCGACCTCCCTGCCTGCCGGCAGGCAGGTACAACCCCAATGTAGCGCTCTAGCCAAGCTGAGCTACGTCCCGTCAATTTTTTTTATTCCACGATTATTTTAGATCGCATGATTAAGCTGCACCTCGTCATTGCCTGCCTGTCGGCAGACAGGCGAGGCCGTTTTTTGGTCGCGGCAATCTAAAGCTAACAACCATCCAACTTCATTTACGTTTACCCGACAGTGCCCAAGTCACCCTGGATTGCCGCGTCGCTGCTACGCGCTTCTCGCAATGACGTGTGATTCCGGTAATGTTTATTCTTTTTCGTTAATAAAGCCCTTATGCATTAATGCATCAATAATAGACTTAGGTGCTTTCTTTTTAAACAAAACGTCATTCACAGCTTTTACTATGGGCATTTGAATCTTAAACTTTTTACTTAGTGCCAAAGCGCTCTTAGCCGTTTCAGCACCTTCAATAACCATGTCCGTTTCTTTTAATATTTTTTCTAGAGAATCACCTTTACCAAGCCTAACACCACAAGAGTGGTTGCGGCTATGTATGCTAAAGCTAGTCGTAACCAAATCACCCAATCCTGATAGCCCTAAAAAAGTGTGTTGTTTGGCTTTCATTTTGCGACCCAGGCGGGCAATTTCGGCAATCCCGCGTGACAATAAAACAGATTTGGTATTTGAACCATACCCCAGGCCGTCTAACATCCCAGCAACAATGGCGATTACATTTTTTAAAGACCCACCTAATTGGACGCCAATAGAGTCATCGCTTTCCAAGACCGTGAAATGTGGCGCATTAAATAATTCGCGCGTGAATGTTCTCGCCTTAGCAGTTGATCCCGCGACAGCAACCGCCGTCGGTGTTTGTTGAACCACTTCTCTTGAAATGCAAGGTCCTGACAAAATCGTGTACGTGCGTTTACCCAATACATCTTCGAGAACTTGGCTCATGGTCATAAGCGTTTTATTTTCAATGCCCTTGGTCAAAATAACAAATGTTTTTGTTTTAGTTGGGAATGGCTTAACTTGCTCCAAAACTGAGCGAAAAAATTTTGAGGGCATGGCCAAAACAATTGTTGGGCTTTGATCAATAGCGACCTCTATATTCGATTCAAGTGTGATATTTTTAGGCAAAATAAATCCAGGTAAGAATTTTTCATTCTCCCTAGTTTGTCGCATATGTTCTATGTATTTGGCAAAAGCACCCCACAAAACGACTGATCGTTTTTTATTGGCTAGATGAATGGCCATAGTTGTTCCCCAGCCACCATCACCGATAATGCTAATTGACGCATCTTTAGTATTCATAAACACTTATACCCTTTATCTTCCCTATTTTGGAGCTCACGAGTATATCAAACCCCAGTATATAGTTCAACCGAGATTATGCATTAGAAATCCGATTATTTTTGTAAGTAATTGGCGTATAGCGTCTTGGGAAAATGGCCGATGTACCTTGTTGGTACGGAGGCGATTTTCGCAAGGCGATATATGCCAAGAAATTTCAAAAGAATTGATTCTCTAATGCATAATCCGGTCAAAATATAGTAATAGTCTTATAAAAGAGGTTGTCTTTTGAGAGATTTTTTAACTGCGCTGGTGGATTGGGTGATGCCGGCGTTAAGTGGGGATTTTGCCTATAATATCGAAGCGGACTGTGTGGAGGAAAGCGACGCCGAATACTTTTTTGTGTTTGACGACATAGAAGCTGCCTGTCGTTCGGCAAAACGTATTGCCTGCGCCCGTTTTATTATTGAATTCACGGCGTACGCTGACCCGGTGGGGTTTTTTACGCATGATTTTATCTTGTTTTTTCATCCAGGTCTGTAAATCTTTACCTGTTAATTGGTTGCCATCTTTTTCGGCAACGTAATAGCAATATTTTTTTTCGGCACGGCCGTAATAGCCTTCTTTTTCGAGAATTTCTGACATAAGTAAAGTTCTGCGCTTTCCGTTCTCAGAAGTCCATCGCTCTATGTGTATATCTCGAAGATCTTGTCCCGTTTTAGGCTGAGGGTTTAGCTTAAACTTCTTTTTAATGTCTTTTTTCTTCATTTATTACTCTTTTCTTAACAAAAGTATCATTAATTAAGTATTTCTCTATATTCATAAGGATACATGACAATTCTTGTCATTTCAAGGGTGGAAGTGGATATGGAGCTAATGTCATTGCGATGAGCGCGTAGCAAGCGACGTGGCAATCTCGAAATTAAGTTGTTTACCACTCGATATTTAAAGCAAAATTCGCAAAAGCTAAGATTGCCGTGTTGCTGCTACGCGCGCCTCGCAATGGGCATGCTGGTCTCAGAATGTTGGTTTTGTGTTGGTTTTTAAAAAGTAGGTTGTAGGATTACTTGTCAGAAAGTAAATTAAGCACGTCATTGTGAGGAACGATAGCGACGTAACAATCCCACAGCAAAAGGCTTTCTGGGAGATCCTCACGTCGCTTGCTTCGCGCTCCTCAGGATGACGTGTGAAATGAAAATGTGGTTTTTTAACATTACATATTTCCTTATAAGAACCACTTCATGTAAGAGAATATATCATTGTTATAACATTAAAGATTGAAATGATTTACAATAAATTAACCAACATTTTACCAACATTCT
>JBLINS010000015.1:0-43766 GCA_047639455.1 Candidatus Omnitrophota bacterium | reverse complement strand
GCATGCAAAGAAGTGATCATGTGTGAGCCTTGATGATTTAATATATGAACGCCTTTTTCATCTACTTTAGCTTTAAGGAATTGGGTTTGGCGTCCACGTATGCGAATATTATGCTCAAGCGGCAAATACTGGCTTTTTTTGGGGTCAACTTTCGAGCCCATTAAATGACATATCGCGGGATTCACGTATTCAAAGAAACATATATAAGCACTAGCCGGATTTCCCGGCAAACCAAATACTAATGTTTTATTTTTGCGGCCAAAGTATAGGGGTTTACCTGGCTTTTGGTCCACTCTCCAAAAGATTTGTTTGACGGATTGTTCTTCTAAAGCCTGTTTCACAAAATCGTATTCACCCACAGATACCCCGCCAACGATAATGACCATATCATGATTCGCTAATACTTTTTGAATCACAGATTGGATTTGTTCTGGTTTGTCCTTAAGTGTTTTCAGGCTTATGGAATGAATGCCTATTTCTTGCAACATGGCTTTGAGCATATATGAGTTTGAATCATAGATTTGGCCGGCTTTTAAAGGCTTGCCAGGCTTAATCAATTCACTACCCGTGCTAATTACGGCGATTTTTGGCTTTTGAATCACGGGTATTTGATCCAATCCTTGTGAAGCCAATACGGCTATGGTGCCAGCATGAATACGACTACCTTTTTTGAGAATTAAAGAACCGCGCTTGATTTCTTCACCTTTTCTTCGAATATGCTTACCCACATCCACTTCTGAATCAAATATCAGTTTATTATTATTAATTGAAGCGTGCTCTTTGATCAATATGCTATTGGCATTTTTAGGGATGGGTGCACCCGTCATGATGCGATAACACTCGCCGGGCTTAAGCATCTTTGGTTTGGTGTCACCTGCACATATATCACCCTTTATCTTTAACTCAATCGATGCTTGAGGGCTGGCACTTTTAACATCACTTGCGTTCAAGGCAAATCCATCCATGGCGGAATTATCCATAACAGGTAATGGGCATATAGCCTTAATATCTTTAGCCAGTATCATGCCAAGTGATTTATCTAAATCCACCACTTCTTGCTTAGGCTTAGGTGTATTTTGCTTAATCAAATCTAATGCTTCCAAATAACTAATCATTTTTTATATAGACCTCATTAATAACCGGATTGAGACATAAAATACCAGTGCTGCCAAACTATATTTCAAGAATTTTTTAGACAAATGATAAGCGCCTAAACGCGAACCAATTTGACCACCAATAAAAACCACTAAAGCTAGGGGTAAAATGTATTCCAAAATAATTCCACCCTTATGCATATGACCCATTAAGCCCGCCAAAGAGTTAGCTAAAATAAAGAAACTAGCTGTACTAGCTGCCTCTTTAGAATCGGCCCAACCCAAGCATAATAATAAGGGGCTCAAAAAAATCCCGCCGCCTATGCCGACAATGCCGGCCAATAGGCCCAAACCAGCTCCCATAATTAGACTCGGCAACCATCGACGGGACCAGACCCTAGGGGGACGGGTCCGGTCACCCATAATCAATTCACTGGATCCGCAGTTCCGCTGCCTGGTCCCATAAACCAAATAAATCGCCACCACTAAAAGAGCAAGGCCTAATAAAGTACAAAATGCAGCTTCATTTAATTGGATGCGCCCACCCAAATACGCCATAGGGATAGAAAGAACTACCCAAGGCAATGCCCGCTTAGCTTTAAAGTGACCCGCACGATAAAAATGCCAAAAACCCCCTCCAGCCACAACAATATTACATATCAACGCTTGGGCTGGGATGTATTCATAACTAATACCCGCTAGTGTAAGAATGGCTAAATAAGACGATCCTCCACCAAAGCCAACCATGGAGTAAAACAAGGCAATACAAAAAAAAGCTATGGGTAACCACAGAGGCAATGCCTGCATTAATGCCCCGCGCCTCGCATCATGCCATAAGAATGCAGCACACTTGGAAATATCGCATATAGACTTTCTTCAACACCTTTAGAAGAACCGGGCAAATTAATGATGAGCGTATCGCCCTTTTGACCAGCCAAACCACGCGACAACATCGCATAAGGTGTTCGACGTTGACCGTAACCACGAGCTGCTTCCATAATGCCAGGGATTTGACGATCAATGATTTGTTCAGTAGCTTCAACGGTGACATCTCTTGGACCCAAACCCGTACCGCCTGTTGTAAAAATAAGCTGTATACCCTTATCACACCAATCATTCATTTGAGTGATGATTTGGTCTTTATCATCCGGTAATACAATATACTCTGGCTCTATACCCCAATCCTCTAGCTTTTTCTGAATAATTAAACCAGATTTATCTTTGCGCTTACCTTCAAAAGTCCCGTCAGAGGTCACTAAGACAGCGGCCTTAAAGCCAACTAAGGCTTTGTCTTTAAAATCACTTTTGCCGCCCTTTTTACGCAATAATTTGGTTGAGCTAATTTCCATATTCTGGCCCAAAGGTTTGAGCATGTCATATATCGTGAGTGCCGCTACAGATGCCGCTGTCAACGCCTCCATTTCAACCCCTGTTTTCCATATAGCTTCACAAGATGCTTCTATCAATATGTGGTCTGCCTGTACATCATAATCAATACGAACAGCATCAAGTGGTAATGGATGACAATAAGGTATGAGATCGGGACATTTCTTGGCAGCCCCAATACCCGCCATACGAGCAATGATTAAAACGTCTTTTTTGGGCAAATCATTAGCCATGAGCTTTTCTATGTATTCAGGTGGCGCCTTTAAAACGGATTGAGCTACAGCCATTCTTAATGTGTCTGTCTTAGTTGTGATTGATTTCATGATATCTCCTAGCCACCAATGGTTTTGATTAAAGGGTTTTTGATCAAGGCTTGTGTGTCTTGATTGTCTTTTGAATAAGGTTTATCGATATAATTATTACCACGCGGCTTAATAGCTGCCGCTAGCCGGATGGCTTGAATTAATTCAGCATCACTCAATTTATTCTTCAAAATTTTGAATACAGAAACTTTTGTTTCTGAGAATAAACAAGGGTATATATCACCACTGGCAGATATTCTAAAACGTGAACAAGTATTGCAAAAAGACTCTGTCATTGAAGCGATGAAGCCCACGCGGCCAAGACCATCTTTAAGGCCGTAACTCTCAGCAACCTGCCCTTCACGACTCAAAGGCAGAAGCTCGAAACTCTCTTGGATGATAGCCCTAATACCCGCTATAGGTAAAAAAAGATCAGCTTGCCAGCTTTCTCCACATAAAGGCATGAATTCTAAAAAGCGTATTTCCAAAGAATAATCACGAGCCAAGGCCACGAACTTAAGGATCTCTTCGCGGAGCAAACCCTGCATAGCAACCACATTAACCTTAACGCCAAAACCATGTTTCAATGCTTCAAAAACAGATTCATACACTGCATGCATAGCTTTAGATTGAGTGACGGCCTCAAAGCGCCTAGGGTCCAGGCTATCCATACTAATATTAATCCGATCCAAACCAGCTGTTTTTAGAGGCTCCAATAAAGGCGTTAAGCGCTGGCCATTCGTGGTGAGAGACAAATCTTCTATGCCTGGAATGGATTTGAGGCGGGTGACAATGGTGATAAGGTCTTTTCTTAAAGTTGGCTCACCACCCGTGAGGCGAATGCGATTAATGCCCATGTGCACAGACGCACGCACAAAACGCTCCAATTCATCCAAGCTTAAATATTGGTTGATTGGCAATGCTGCCGTGCCTTGTGGTGGATCACAGTACACACAGCTAAAATTACATATATCGGTTAATGAAATCCTAAGGTAATCAATAGTCCTACCATAGGAGTCCACTAATGGTTTTAAGTCTCGCATAGCCCCTTCACAATTCACCCGCTTCAAGAACGGGATCGGTAGGCTCAATCGTTTCCGATGAACCCGGATTCTCTAATGCAATATCCGGGTTTTGAACCCAGTTTTGATACCCATAACCCACCAAGGTCTTAGGACACCAAAATCGGAGATTGTTTTTAGTTGATTATAAATACTAATATTAAATCCATATTACAAAGCCAAGAATTATAACTTCTCATATAACGTCATTCACACTGTGCTATAACGCACCTCTAACGTCATTGCGATGAGCAAAACAGTCTGTGATATTTCTGTTTTCGCAACATCGCACAACCTCCTATAATATGTGAAGCATATCAAAGTGTTGCGCTAAATTCTTGAATCTACCCAGGTCCCGCATAGAAGCATTTGAAGCAAAATTAATCCGATCTTTTAACACTCTTTTGGGAGGGGTTGTTTGCTAAATAACTCTAGGTATCACGCCTTCACTAATTCTTCAGCCTTAGCAACCTTTGATAGTCGGGCATGCATATCTGTGTGAACTTCTAGCTCCGTTTCCTTTGAAAACCGTATTACAAATGTCAAAAAGGAGCATCCAATAACCATAATCCCCATTATCAGTAATGCTGTCGGCCACGTAATAGCACCTTTAAATAAAAAACCCGCCATCACAGCGCCAAAATTACCACCTGCCCCGACAATACCCGTCACTGAACCTAGAGCTTTTTTATTAATAAAAGGAACAACTGAGAATGTTGCTCCCTCTGACATTTGTACAAATAGACTAAAACCTATTAATGCGACTATTGCCATTGGCAATAGTGCCGCTCTAGAAAATAATATCAGCATAATACCTTCGGCAAATAAGGTCACAAATAACCATTGCACCCTACCCTTCAAGCCCCATCTTATACCAAAAAAATCCCCAAAAAAGCCGCCTAATGTTCTGGCAAATATATTCATCAAACCAAATAATCCCGCCAATACGCCGGCCATAGCCAAACCCATAGAAAAATAATCTATAAAATATAATGCCGCAATATTATTTATCGTTAATTCAATACCAAAGCAGGCGCCATATATTAAAAAGAGTGCCCACACACGATGGTCCTTGCATGCATTCAAAAATGATCCCTTAGATTGTTTTGCTGCTGGTAATTTATTTTGTCGTCGCAAATCAGCAAAGTTGCCCTCTGGGCTATCTTGAGTAAGAAAATAATAGGCAATTCCAGTTAAGAACAAAGCAATGCCGGGAATCACCATAGCTATGCGCCAGCCCCAAAACTGATTAACACCCAGGCTCAATACAGCCGTCAGCATCAAAGGCATGATTATTTGCGTGACTCCTCCACCCAAGTTTCCCCAACCAGCTGTTGTGGCATTAGCCGTCCCCAGGCAATTAGGTGCGAACATCAAAGACGTGTGATACTGCGTGATAACAAAGGCTGCTCCAATAGCACCAATGGCCAGGCGAAATATCAAAAATGATTGATAATCATGCGCGAACCCAATGCTCATAACAGGCAATGCGCCCACAATGAGTAACCCCGTATAACTAAGTCGAGGCCCAATGCGATCACATAGCCATCCAATAAAGAGCCTCGCAAATATGGTTATTGCGACAGAGGCTATGATTGTATTACCTATTTGAGCCTGAGTTAACGCGAATTCCTCTCGCACTAAGACCATTAATGGCGCTATACCAAACCAACCAAAAAAACATAAGAAGAATGAAAACCATGTCATATGGAATGTTCGCATTTGAATGCTTTTGAGATTAAATAATTCAATTTTGGTTGCTTTGTGATTAAAATCCATTTTGATTCACTCCTTCAAAAATTGTCATTACCTACCCATTGCAGACACGCGAGTCTGCTTCTCCAAATATCGTCATTGCGAGTCCGCTTTTTGGACGAAGCAATCTAGCACAACCACCACTCATTCAATAATAAAACGCAGTACTGCATACAGATAAACATTGCCGCGTTGCTACTTCGCGCGCTTCGCAATGACACGTTTTTCATAATTTCATTTTTTTACTCACGCTAACGGCCGAAAATTTTAGTTCGGGTTGTTTAGATATGCTATCCACCGCTTCGCTAACTGCTTCATTCACATTCTCTTTACCAAATAATGAGCCCCAATGCATGGGCGAGAATACAACGCCACGCTTGATGTGATCTGAACGCATCACTTTGGTTTGATAATGTCCACGGCGCGAGGTCACGTAGACATTCTCGCCTGACTTCAAGCCATAACGGCGCATATCATCAATATGCATATCCAAATGAGACTCAGATTGACTGTTTAGTAATTTTTTTACTTTCCCCGTTCGTGTCATGGTGTGCCATTGATCCCGAATACGTCCCGTGGTTAATATCAATGGGTAATCCTGACTAATAATATCTTGGGCGTCACTAAAGGAATTACTAAAAAATTTGGCTTTTTTATCTGGATGTGCGAATTGATAGTCACTATACAAACGCTTAGAAGCAGGCGCTGTTGCACTTGTGTAAGGCCATTGTATAGACTCTGTCTTGAGGCTTTGATATGTCACTCCCGTGATATCAATGGGCGTGCCCTTTGTGGTGGTCTTATATTCTTCATACACGCTTTGACTATTATTAAAGTTAAACGCATTTTGATAACCCATACGTTTGGCCACTTCACTCACAATTTGCCAATCAGGTCGCGCTTCTCCCATAGGTTCCAAAATTTTGCGGATCAACGATATGCGCCGTTCTGAATTAGTGACTGTGCCCTCTCGCTCGGCCCATTGCGCAGCGGGTAAGACAATATCGGCCAATTGGCTAGTTTCTGTGGGGTGATACGCATCTTGGACAATGACCATATCGGCTTTTTGCAAACCCTCGCGTATTTTGGCTAATCTGGGCATTGAAACCGCTGGGTTGGTTGCAATAACCCATAAGACCTTGATTTTGCCTGTATTCAAGGCTTCAAATAACTCGACAGCATGTTTGCCATCGTTTGCGGAGATAAATCCGCGTTCTATATTCCACAAGTCTTCCATTTCTTCACGGTGCTGTGGGTTTTGTATTTTGCGATAACCGGGCAATAAGGTCGATAAACCACCGGTTTCTCGACCACCCATAGCATTCGGTTGACCTGTTAGT
This sequence comes from Candidatus Omnitrophota bacterium, assembly GCA_047639455.1. Taxonomy (GTDB): domain Bacteria; phylum Omnitrophota; class Gorgyraeia; order 2-02-FULL-51-18; family JAGOUK01; genus JBLINS01. Next base: position 36,828 of record JBLINS010000015.1, on the reverse strand, counting down.
GAAAACGGACCACTACCTGGTTTAGAGATTTGACCCAATGCTAAATGCAAATTAATGACAGCTTGATTATTCACTGTCCCATGAATGCTTTGGTTCAATCCCATAGTCCAAAAACTCATAAAACCCTTTGATTCGCCAATCCATCGCGCAGCTTCCTTCAAGTCATTGACTGGGAGTTGTGTTTGATTCGCATAAATATCAATCGAATCCCTTAATACCTCAGACTCCAAATCAGACCAATCATTCGTGTGTCGTTGAATAAAGTCTCGATCAATTGTGTCATTACGTATCAATTCACTGAGTATGCCATTCAATAAGGCCAAGTCAGCTCCAGGCAAAACGGCCAAGTGCATATCCGCAATTTGACAAGTCATGGTTTTGCGCGGATCCACTACAATAATTTTGGTTTGTGGATTTTTTAGTTTATGTTGTCTAATTCTCTGGAAGAGCACGGGGTGACATTCGGCCATATTGGCGCCTATGATGAATATGCAATCAGAGTATTCAATATCTTCATATGACCCTGGTGGGCCATCAGCGCCTAGGGATGTTGTGTATCCAGCGACAGCACTCGCCATACATAACCGAGAATTGGAATCAACATTATTAGTCCCCAAAAATCCCTTAGCGAATTTATTAATAACATAATAATCTTCCGTGAGTAATTGTCCGGATATATAAAAAGCGAATGAATCGGGCCCATGTTCTTCTATGGTTTGTTTGATCTTTGTCGCGACTGAATCCAAAGCCTTATCCCAAGCAACTGGACTCAACTCAGCATCCTTAGACGAGCGCATCAAGGGAGTTAGAGCTCTCCCAGGTGCCTGCATCATATCAGCCAATGTGCCACCTTTAGCGCATATCATGCCCAGATTAGCGGGGTGATTGGGATCGCCTTTTATTTTTTTGACCGTATTATTCTCATGGCCAACCAAAAGGCCGCAACCGACACCGCAATAACAGCATATGGAGCGCGACCACTTTAGATGTGCGTCACTTACCTCATCTTCGTGGCCTAATATGCGCTTCAAGCTCATATTGATTTTCAATTGAGCATTCTTCCCGTTCTAACGGTGTACGTATTCGAAACTGGGCTCACAAATATTTTTCCATCACCATAATTACCAGTAACAGCACCTTCTTTGATTGCTGCTAATGCCTTTGTTATTTGATCATCTTCAATAACAAGCATGAGCATAACCTTGGGCAATTCGTCATAATGCATAGACCCAACCTGAATGCCATGCTGTTGTCCGCGTCCGACAACATCCCATTTGGTCATTGCGTATATACCCTCATTTTCTAGGGCATTAATGACATTATTTTCTTTTTCTGGCCTAATCATGGCTTGTAGCATTTTCATATCATAATCTCCTCAACTTCTTTAATAGCTTCTTCGCTCACAAGCGACACCTCTTCTAATGGCATGACAAATATCTTTCCATCACCCGGCGCACCGCTTTGATTGACTTGAACAATATTGGATATCGCCGATTCAAGCAAACCTTTATCTATAATTAGTTCCAGCATAGTCTTCGGCAAAAAACTTATTCCATTGGTAGGTGAATCATCTGAATTCCTCAAACCATGCTGTGCTCCACGCCCCAAAACCTTTTGGCGGCTATACGACATGCATCCGATCTCTTCCAAAGCTTGAATCGTTTCTGAGGCCTTAGTACTGCGGATAATCATTTGTACTTTAAAATAGGAGGAAGCTTTGATCAAACAAAGAGCAGCCTGATCTTGGTAGCCATTTTCTAAGGCGATATAGACTTGATCGTCTATGACCTTAGTCGGGTATACTTTCACATTACGTTCACCTTCTTTGAGAGCGCTACCCGTCTTTAAGTCATAAATCCGATTGTGTAGAGGACAAGTCACGCTATCGCCAGACACTATGCCATCCGATAAAGGACCCTGTTTATGCGGACAAGTGTTTTCTATAGCTCTGTAGTCTTCACCTAGATTAAATAAAGCAACTTCGTTTCCGTCGAATTTGACACAGCGACCTTCGCGTAATGGAATATCATCTTTATCGCATATATAGAACCACTTCTTAGATTGCATTATTTCTCCTATACCGTTGTAAGTAGTGCTGCTTGGTCTTTTGGTAGCACAAAACTCTCAAATTGTGATTTGTGATATGGTTTTTTTGCCTCAATCGCCCATGGATCAACAACCTTGGATTTAGACTTGAGCAATCTATCCATCAATCCCTGTTTAGTTTCTTCCGACGCAAATAGTACCTCTCTACGAATAGCTTCAATGCCTATGCGTTCAACAAAATCATAAGTCCTCTCCAAATACTCACCATGTTCGCGGTAATATTGAAAAAATATCTTGGCTATATCCATGGCTTCTTGACTTGTGGTGACCGTGGTGAGCAGATCCGCTTCTCTGACACGCTTACCCGCTCCTCCGCCAATCACAACTTGCCAACCGCCTTCTATGCCTATTAACCCAATATCTTTGACAGTGGCTTCAGCGCAATTACGGGGACATCCAACAACGCCCATCTTCACCTTAGCTGGCGTATATAATCCTTCTAAGTCTTTTTCTAATTGAATGCCCGTTTCAATTGAGTTCTGAGTGCCGTAGCGACAAAATTCTTTGCCCACACAAGTCTTGACCATACGCACAGCCTTGGCATAGGCATGGCCTGAAGGCATATCTAATTCAGCCCATATCTTTGGCAAATCTGCTTTTTTAATGCCCAATAAATCCAAGCGTTGACTACCAGTCACCTTAACCATGGGAACATTGTATTTATCAGCAACATTGGCTATTTTTCTTAATTCCGTAGGAGTGGTGACTCCACCCCTCATTCTAGGAACCACTGAGTAGGTGCCATCTTTTTGAATATTGGCATGTACCCGGTCATTGATAAAACGTTGTGACCGATCTTCCAAGTGCTGGCCCATGGTCACTTCTTCAATGATATAACTCAACGCCGGCTTACAATTAGCACAACCAATCCCATTGCCATAAACTTCTAATAGGTCCTGGACTGATTTGATTTTTTGACTATTGATAATTTGGCGCAATTGTTCTTTTGGAAAAGGTATGCAAGTACAAACAACATCTTTCTTCTCAGATTCAAATCCATCCCCAGCTACTGCTTGAATAATGCATTCAACGGTTTTAGCACAAGTCCCGCAACCTGACGTAGCTTGCGTGCAAGCCTTAACGTCTTTAACACTGACACATTCATTCTGTTTTATAGAATCAACTATTTGCCCCTTAGTGACACCTATGCAACCACATATAGTTTCATGATCAGGCTTACTCATAACATCCTCTAAAGCATCTGATTCACTTCCATTTGTGCCAAATAATAAAGCCGCAGGCTCAACTTCAAGCTCCTTACCCGAGCGCACCTTATCCTGAAAGTCATTAGCTTCCTTGGTATCGCCCACAAGTACAGCACCGACTAATTTATTGTCACGAATAATAATTTTTTTATATACACCAGATAATTCATCTTCTAATGCTAGAATTTTGTCATCAGCCTCCTCACCTCTAAACTCCCCGACAGAGAACACCTCGACTCCAGCAACCTTTAACTTCGTGGCTAAAACAGAGCCCTCATATATAGAACCTTTATTACCGGTAATCGTTTCTGCCAATACTTTGCCCTGATCCCATAGTGGGGCCACTAAGCCATATACCTTACCTCTATGTTCAACGCATTCACCAACTGCGAATATGCTCGGGTCGGATGTTTCCATATAATCATTAACCACAATGCCGCGATTGAGTTCCAGATTGGCTTTTTTAGCCAAATCTATATTCGGCTTGATTCCGCAAGCCACGACAATAAAATCAGCTTCTAAGCTCGAGCCATCTTTGAATCGGAGCCCTTCAACACGTTCACCACCCAGCACCTCCTGCGTCATGGCTTCTAACTTAAAATCAATGCCCATCTTTTCCATACCCTGACGCAAATATTTGCCACCTTTTAGATCCAATTGCATTTCCATTAGAGAACCGGCCAAATGGACAACGGTTGTCTTGACTCCACGCCCTGATATGCCCTTGGCAGCTTCCAAGCCTAATAAACCACCGCCAATCACGGCCGCTTTCGCACCCTCTTTGCACTGAGATAATATGCCCTCACAATCAGCTATATTTCGGAAGACGTAAACACCCTTTTTGTCCACGCCCTTCATTGGTGGTATGAATGGATTACTTCCTGTTGCCAGAAGCAATAGGTCATAATCAATTTCTTCTCCCTGAGACGTCTTAACAGCCTTCTTGTCTGCATCAACGTCAATCGCCTTTGATGACAGCCTCAAATCAATGGTATTAGCCTCATACCACTCCTTCGTATTGATATAAATATCTTCGAGTTTCTTTTCTCCCGCCAGGACGCTAGACAAAAGGATGCGATTATAATTGTAATGTGGCTCTTCACTCAAAACAGTGATTTTGAAATCAGGCTTTTTCTTCAAAATTGCATCTACGCAAGCCATCCCAGCCATGCCATTGCCAACGACAACCAAATGTTTAAGCTTCTTCATTACCAACCTCGATTTCATTAAAATAGCGTTGAATCCTTTGTGTGTGCGACTCCATGTCGAACTGCACTTCTCGAACAATTGTTTCCTGTATTCTGATCCAACTGTATATTTTGTACTCCAAAACCCAATTGACTCTGTTCTTCATAACAATTCCCCCCTTAGCATGTAGATATAAAAAAATAGCGCCCTCAATCATCAACTAAGAGCATCTTTGCTCTCAGTTTTAATTAAGGACGCCATTGCCCTTGGAATATCTATATTATTTAATAAGAACGTCTTTGTTCTATTTTTGTTCTATAAAACTTTCTAAATTAATACCAGCCGCGAGAATAATTGCTTCTGCAGTTTCTTTAAGGCTTTTTCCATTCTCCATACTGGCCCTTTGAATCAATTTATGCGCGTCTTCCTCTTGCATTTGTTTATTTTTAAAAAGGATTCTTTTTGCTTGATCGACTGATTTTTTTGTCTCCAACGACAGGCGCGCTTTTTTTTCTTTTTCAATCACATGCATATGCTCTATAGCCATAGCAGCATGATTGGCTATTGTTTGCACCAATTGTATTTCTTCAGAATCAAATACTTTTTCTTTCTCGGTATAGCAGATCAATACGCCTATTGCCTTCGGACCGATTAACATAGGAACTGAAAGTAAAGATTCAAGGCCTTCAGCGCGAGCTATATCACCAAAATGATACCTTTCATCGAGACTCACATTCTTAACCTGTATAGCCGTCTTGTACTTAATGACATCACCGCTAATACTCCGACATAAATCAACATCGGGCTTACTTCTATATGAAGAACTCAAGCTCTGTGTCGTCTTTAATGCTAAGGTATTGTTTTCTTCATTCAAAAGCATAAGGGCGCATATTTTGGAATCAATCAAATCACCTGTCATGGTCACAATTTGATACAAAATATCATCAAGCTCCTGCTTACCAACAAGCGCATGACTTATGCGATACAAAATCTCTAATTGCTTCGCTGTGTCCATAACCACCCCAATACATAGGTTTAACTAAGTGTGAGGATAAGTATAAGCATATATGTTACAAATAGATTAAGACAGAATGAACACTTAGAGTCTCTGGGTAGGATAAACGGTCGATAGGCCCTCTTTGTCAGCATAGGTAAGACACTTTCTTATGGTAAATTACGATAAGAGGTGTGGCGACTAAAAAGATGGATGATATAAATGATTGAATAATAAGATAGTGATTCCAGAACCAGACGTTCTGGAGAAGAAAACCAGAAACCACCGATCGGATCTAGAAAAACTCAGGATTTTAAAAAAAGATTGCTGCTAGTCCAAATTTAAAAGGGGCAATTATCCGCCATGAAGGGATCTATGCGGCGTATATTGACCGGTGGCGGAAAGAAAGTACGGATGGGCGAGTTCTGCGAGATAAAGTATTCTTGAACAGGTATCACAAGCCTATGACACGCTTTGGAATCTATCATCTGGTCAAACGTTATATCCAAAAGATGCGCCATAAAACACCATCACTTCGCAACAGATCGATCAGTCCACACACATTGCGTCACACCACAGCCGTTCATCTGCTAAGGCAGGCGTAGATATCAATACAATCAAGGCTTGGTTGGGACACGTCTCAGTGGATATAGCGCATATTTATCCCGAATCAGATCTTGGGAAGAAGGCAAAAGCTCTGACATATTGCGACGCATCCAACGAAAATAGTCCCAAGAAACTCGGGAAGACCAAAAAAAAAGGAGTCATCGACTTTTTAAGGAATATATAACAATTTGCATGCCCATATTATGTTGCGGTCATGCGGTTAGTGCTAGCGCGATTTCGTGTAATCACTTCGACTTGTTCGAACTGTTGTTTTCTATGTGTATTTTTTGGCAACTCCAAAATAATAACCTAGGGTTTTTTATAATTATCTAGCCATTTATATTTAGCTGCAGTTAATACTTGGTTCATAATAGTTTGAGCGTGCTTGTCTTCTTGCTTCTAGATTTTCTATTTGATTAGGCTAGGGATCAGCGCTTCAATTCTGTGAGGTTCAATTCATCAAGAACCCAGTCGATATTAACAATAACGCCTTTATCGCGTTGCATGTTTTCCATTCCGTTAAGGTGTTCTTTCATGAGATCAATGAGGGCTTCCCTTTTCTTGGGGTCATTTGCTGCTTGGCGTGGTGTTATATTCCCAAGCATTGGGATTTCGTCATCCAGGAATTTTTGATAATGATTTTTGTAAAAAAGGTTTAATGATTCTTGCTCCATTTCCCGCGGGATATTTTCTTCTTCCTTTGGAAAATATTCTTCTTCGTCTTCCAAATCATCGTCTTGTGACTCCTCGGTCATACGATTAGCCATTTGCTTGGCTGAGTCTTCTACTTTTTCAGCTTTTAGAGTGACTAAATCTTTGAAATATTTCTTAATCATTTGTTTGGCAAAGGCGTACTTCTTTTTACTCAATATTTCAATTTCGAGTATATTCTCATATACCTTAATAGATCCTAAAACTCCGTATGATTCACTACTGTCTTTGTGTTGGAAGAATGAAATCATGCTTTTTTCAATGTCTTTGGATTCACCTATTCTTAGCCACTCAAATTCGATATAGTCCTTTTCATTATCATTATTATCAATCACTCTGAATTCGGGCTTTTCGTCGAGAATATTTTCTATTTTGGTAATATTGCCTACAATTTCATACCGCGCAATGCAGTGGTGAAAATCCATGTTATTTAGCATGGTCTGCATTTGATCCACATGCATATCGCGAATAATGCTGGGCAGATGGACGAATTCCCTGGAGAGGAAATATATGACCGCTTCATTGTCACAACGTTCTTTTCTCTGTATTAGGATTTGTTTTATATTTGGAATAAAGTGATGCCTGATTTGTTGAGGGATTTTTAGTCCCACAACATTGAGCGTTGAGTAATAAGGTCCTTTTTCAAGACGCACAAGAAATCGGTCATATCTTAGAGCGGTTTTTGAAAATGAACGATCCATCACTCGAAATATGCCTGCGTCGGGATCTAGAAGATCTTTGCATTCCAAAAGTCCATGATCAAGAATTTTTTCTATTTCAATAATAGTGGCCTGTGAATTACTCCTTGAGCGCATAATGATCTTTTCATCATTAGATAGCCCTTCGAGATCTTGTTTTTCCCACTCTTCATAGACACTTAATCCAGAGTCTTGTTTGTCATAAAACATGAGCTGGATATAGACTGAAACAGTAATTATTAATTCCCCCGTCTCCTCATTTACATTTTCTAACATTTCATTGAAAGTCTTATAGAATTTGGCTTCGCCAATTCTTGCGCGTAAATAATGCATAGCTTTTTGATCCAGAGTTTCAGAAGTTTTAAGACGTTGATCATAATTCTTTGGAGTGAAAGGGTTGTGGGAGCAATCTTCTGGGCAAGCGATTTCTGAGATGCGTTTGGATCCGCAACATGAGCGGCAAATGTGTTCATTCCTTGCGGGGCAATCTCTTTTGCCTGAAGATCCACATTTACAAGAATTAGATTTAGGCATCATTTCTCCTCATAATATAACTTGTATTCATTTGATTCTAAATTTATTTAGTCAATTCTAGCTGGGCTTTATACCCAGGGTAATAAAAAATGGTCTTTTAAAACTCAGGTTTTACACGGCGTTTTGTTGAAAAATAGCCACGGATTGAAGCCTTCTTGGGTTTAAAGCTTCCCTTTGAATGAAGTTTAATCTCAAGCTCATCTTCATGAGGCTTTAGCCCCATAGCAATACCAAAAGTTTCTTGGTCATAACACATTTGATCTTTAATCTCTTCGGTAATATCAGTCATGACTTCTTGATTGATCAAAAAGTCCGTGTCCTCAAAAAATCTACTTAGAAGACAATCAAAATCAATTTCTGTGATATCTTTACTGTAGTACTTAATGGGCTCTTCGCAATCCAAAGTATTATAATCCTCAATCCATGCATTTAAAGCGTCATGGAGAAGAAAGAGGTGATAGCCATTTAGATTCCAGAGATTAGAATCTTCGTGATATTTTTTGATATCCTTGATTGTTCTTAAGGCAAGTTTTGGCGTAAAAACTTTATTTGATCTTGAACATATACGTTCATAAAGCGCGTTGCGCTCTTCTTTGTTGAGCAATGGATTATTTGCATCTTGCAAAAAGTCCTTAGCTTTCTCTAAAGTACGATTTAAGATTTCAGTGAAGATGCGGTCAGGTGGCTCGGCAAATCGAAGCATTTAAATATTTTGGACCTTTGTTATTAATATTTGGTTTCTTGCTATTGAGTAACTTGAATTAATAATCCTTGATTCTTAGTAGGCTCATGACTCTATTGACTAGCAATCAATCATTATATGCGTTTAATTTCATGTGCTTAAAAAACTATTTAAATTCTGTAATAATTTATTCAAATGACTTTGATTATTTTGTGTCATTATTTATTTCTTTGAGCTCTTTATAAATATTTTGGGCTACTCCAAAAAAATACGCGAGATTTTTCTTGGGATTGTCTTGACCTTTGTCTTTGACCGCATTCAATGCTTCTTCCATAATGGCCTCGCCATATTTATTTTCATATTTAATAATGGTTTCAAGAGCGTAATAGTCATTGTCTTCGTTTAGGATTTTAAGGACTTGGAGGGCTTTGTTAGCTCTATCGACTCCGTATTCGGATTGAATAGCCTTTAAGTGTTCTTTGTGTTTTAGAGGGTTATAAAGTGTGTTGGGATAATATACATTCGCTAATCGCTCGGACGGATTATTTATATCAAGTTCGGATTATTCAACTTCAATTAGATTTAGTCTTCTTAATCCCATATTGCCTTTACTTATGAACCAATCGGATATTTTGTGAGTGTCTGAGAGATCTTTTAGGGATTTGAACCATCTGGGTGGTATTTTTGAAAGGCCAGAATAACCTAGGTTTAGTAGGTATATAGACTTTTCAGCTAAGGATAGAGTCTTAACCCAATTGTATGTCCAATAAGAGTGAGGAATTTGGATGTACCCTTTATTTGGGATTCTGTAGAGTAATTCGTTATTTTTTAAGTCTTTAAGGATTACTTTGGCATCTTGACCCCTCACAAGTTCGAGATCAATAAGAGCGTATTTATCTTGGAGTTTACGTAACGTTTTATTGATTTGGCGGCGATACTCTTCTTTAGTCATGTCGTCCATATTGAGATGGCTTTTTAATGTTTCGTAATTGGCCGTGACTATCGATTCTTTATTATTGTCATAGTCTTTTAGGAGTAATAAATAGGTGTCAAAAGCACGCGTGTCTGAGTCCTCAATCATTTGACCAAAATATTTGTGGTTATTAAAAAACTCCCAACTAATAGGCGTGTTTTTAATAGATATGAGTCTAGATTCTTGTCGTTCTACGCGTGACAAGTCTTCTAATACCTCACTAGCGAATTCCCTAGATCTAACTAATACATTGGATTCTATATTACGTGTTAGGCCTGTTGAGCTCCAATTACTAGAGCCTAGGAGTACTGTTTTTGAGTCAATAATGATTGTTTTAGAGTGGGTGTAATTATTCGGGCGATCAAAATAAGTCTTGATGCCCTCATTTTTTAAGATTTCATAGGCATTTAAGTTCTTACTGCGTTTTAATTCACGTTCAGTTAACGCACCTCCAACAAAATTTATGTTCTGATCCCATATGGCTTCAACATTGACACCTCTTTTGTGGGCTGTGATTAAAGCTTCTATTAATTGATGGGGTTTGGAATTGGGTCTGTGTTCGGATACTGAGGCTAGGTACATGTAGACGGTGATTGATTTTTGAGCTTGAGTGATTTCATGTAAGGCGGTGTCGAAGTATTCATGGGTAGAGATATATTCGGTTTCAGCCATATAGGCTTGAGCTGTTTGGTTAGTAAATAAGATACAGGCTGATAGGAGGATTAGTAGATATTTTTTCATGATTGAGAGATTATTATAGTCTGATTTAAGGTTGATTCCTAAGGAAAAGGTGAAAGTAGTGTAAAAACCCTTGCTTATTTCAGAAGAAGCATAAGAATGACAAATAAATTGCTCGCGGCAAAAAACCCCGCCTCTTCTCCATATAGAGTAAGAAGTCTTTCCCCCAACAACCCAATCAATCCCCATATATCCACCTATGCATATAATCAGTATGGCCCAATGCTGAATCGATGGTGGCCTAACCATTGATATTAACGGAGCGGCCTAGCGTAGTGTGGGAGGACAGCAGGAATGGCCTAATGAGTGCTGGACGTGTGCGACCTATTACGTAATAGATTATTGACCAAGTTGGTAGCTAAGAGGACTACTCATTGGGTGGTTAGTAAATAGGTAGTGAATAGCTGCGCCAGACTTGGAGATGCAGACAATATACGGAGTGAGCGATAGCGAGCGGAGTTAATACATCAGGTGTAGATTTTAAGTGGACTGTATTTTGATAAGCCACTAATCGTTAGTTGCTAGATTGGTTTAGCTTTCACAGCTCAACATGGTAGCTAAGAGGACTACTCATTGGATGATTGGCAATTGGTAGTTAATAGCTACGCCAGACTTAGTTAGCAGACAATACACGGAGTGAGCGTTAGCGAGCGTAGCTAATGCATCAGGTGTAGATTTTAAGAGGACTGTATTTTAATAGGCTGATAATTTTGAGTTACGGATTTGCTATGTTTTCATGATCCAACTTAATAGCTAAGAGAACTACATATTGGTTAATTAGCAACTGGTAGTGAATGGCTAAGCTAGACTTAGTTAGCAGACAATACACGGAGTGAGCGATAGCGAGCGGAGCTAATCTTTTGATAGTAGATTCGTCACATATTTAGCTGACCATATTTTCAGATGAGAATTTTTAGATTAATCGACCAACATAATCAACCGCACTCATTTTAATAATTCAGATTAATAAGTTTCAAGTACAGCATTAGATTTCCGGTTAATGACTGTTTTGTGTTTCACAGAGCAATCTCCCCCTCTTAATGATTAATTCCCCAATTCAGGCCAGTAACAGGTTCGATATCAAGACACCTACCGTCACACACTCATGCACCTGTAACAATATACCGTTGGTCATAGGTTCGAAGTTCCTATGCTACACTAGGGGCATCTTTAGAGTTTTGAAGCAAATTGTGGGTTAATTTTAGTAAAGGGTTCGAACCAGTCAGGTGGGGTCGCCATTTTTCATTTACGAACTTAGTATTATCTACTGTTTGTGAGGGGTTCGGGGTAGAGGCGGGGATTCTTGCCGCGAGGTTATGGGGGTTGGGGTAATTTGAGCTGATTCCTGTATCCTTTGTTGCGAGAGTGAGTTCCATGGATTCTTTGCTGAATACAATTTGTTTAATCGTGCTCTGAAGAGCTTCTTTCTTCTCAAGTGGTGTTAATAGATTCGAAGTTTTGTTGAATGGCAATAATGAATCAGTGAGATTTGTTTGGATGTGTTTGGCTCTCTTATTTTAGAAATTGAGACAAGGAAACGTTGAGGGCTTTACAAATTTTTTCTAGGGTTTCAATCCTGATATCGCTGGGTGTTTTGCCTTCCATTTTTTGAACATGCTTATAGTCAACTTCTGACAGGTCAGCTACTTGTTGCTGAGTCAGGCCTTTTTTAACTCTTAATTCTTTAAGCTTCTCACCTATTTTGAATCTCAGTAGCTTTGACATGCATAAATTATCGGCTTTTGATGCGCATATTGACACCGTTATATTACGGTGCTATATTCATTTATGAGCAATAACGTCTGCGTAACGCCAAACTCTGTGCAAGTAGAAAAAACTAAGAATAGCCTAATTGCTATTAAAACTATTTTTGATATGATGGATCAAAGACCAAAGATAGAGAAAATCTTGCTTATCTTGGTGAAACCATCGTATATACGCTATTATTAGATTTGGTATCTCTCTAAAATAATTCATCCGATATTAAATAATGTCATAAAGTAAATAATTACAAGGGAGCGCTAATGGGTAACTGCATAATTTATACTCGTGTTTCAACTAGTAGTCAGGCTGATAAGGAGTTTAATTCCTGTGAGGCGCAGCGAGATCGAATTTTGTCCTATATCGACAGTCAAGAAAGCATGTCGTTACATGGAGAGATTTCAGATCCTGGGTTTTCTGGATCAACGATCAAGCGTCCGGGTTTAACCCAACTTTTAGATGAAATTAAAAACCCAGAAATTAAGTATATTCTGACATACAAGATCGACCGACTTACGCGGTCTTCAAAAGATTTTTATTGGTTAATTGAATATTTGGAAAAATATGGGGTCTCATTTATTTCCGTGACAGAAAGATTTGATACATCCTCCCCTTCGGGAAGATTGCTTCGCAACATCATGCTAACCTTTGCTCAATTTGAACGCGAAATGACAGCAGAACGCACCAAACACACAATGCTCCAAAGAGCTAAAAAGGGAATTTGGAATGGTGGGAGGGTTTCACTTGGATATAAGGTGGCGGATAAGAAGTTGGTCATTGATAAATTACGCGCAAAGATTATTCAAGCAATCTTTGATAAGTTCATTGAAACCGAATCTTTGAAATCAACACTTGAATTTGTAAGAGAGCAAAATATTGTTAATCCAAAGACTAATAAGGTTTTGACTTTAAATGGGGTGTTTCACATTCTAAGAAATCCCATTTATATTGGCAAAATGGTTTGGGACGATGAAGTTTATGATTCGAATCATAAACCAATCCTATCAGAGGCAACTTTTTATGAAGCAAAAAGCGTTGCTAAAGACCAAACAAAAATTCAGACGCTTTAATGAAAGAGAGTTTTTGGTTAAAGGTTTGGTAACTTGTTCTGAATGTGGTTCGGTTATGACACCGTGCTTCACGAACAAAAAGACAAGTCGGTATTATTACTACAAATGCTATAGCGTTGTTCGTGAAGGTAAAAATGCCTGTAGCACGAAATCTGTTAATGCAGATAAACTAGAGGATTTTCTTTGGCAGTCTCTAAATCGAATTTCTCTAGACCAGAGTTATCTTGAGGGTTGGGCGCTTAAAATGGCGCACCGGTGGGGTGACCCTGTGGGATTCGAACTTTTAGAAAGGAAGGCCAAACTCATCCAAACAAACCTCACCGATTCATTATTGCCATTCAACAAAACTGCCAATCTATTAACACCGCTTGAGAAGAAAGAAGCTCTTCAGAGCACGATTGAACAAATTGTATTCAGCAAAGAATCCATGGAACTCACTCTCGCAACAAAGGATACAGGAATCAGCTCAAATTACCCCAACCCCCATAACCTCGCGGCAAGAATCCCCGCCTCTACCCCGAACCCCTCACAAACAGTAGATAATACTAAGTTCGTAAATGAAAAATGGCGACCCCAGCGGGATTTGAACCCGCGTCACCACCGTGAAAGGGTGGTGTCCTGGACCTGGCTAGACGATGGGGTCTAAAATTTAAAAAAATGCCTCTAAATAAGCGGGCAATTTGCGTACTGCGGAGCCTATTCGACTAAATCTAAGGCTTCCTCGGCTTCAATGCACGTCATGGTAGCAACTTTGTCACTTGGTTTCAAGTTAATTACTTTGACCCCAATAGCGGCTCTACCTGTGGCTCTGAGATTGTTAACACCGACGCGAACAATCATACCTTTAGCACTCATAACCATAAGATCATCATGATCACTCACAGCTTTCATACCAATAGCCTCACCATTCTTAGGCGTTATCTTTAGATTGGTAATACCCTTGCCACCACGTGATTGCAAACGATACGCTCCGGCTTTGGTACGCTTAGCAAAACCATTAGCTGTTACGGTGAGTAAGTAGTCATCTTCAACTACAGCTTCAACTCCAACAATGTAGTCGCCCTTAGTTAAATTCATACCTCTAACACCACCGGCATTACGACCCATGACGCGAACTTGTTTTTCTGGAAAGTGAATTGCCTTACCCTTAGCACTAGCGGCGAAGACATTCATATTTCCATCAGTCAAATTCACATTAATGAGCTCATCTTCTTTTTGTAAGTTGACTGCCACAATACCTGTCTTGCGCACATTGTCAAAAACATCCAACGAACAACGTTTGGTCACAGCATGCTTGGTCATCATGACCACATACATATTTGGCTCAAACTTACGAATTGGAACAATGGAGCTAATCTTTTCATTTTGATTCAAATTCACAAAGTTCTTAATGAATTTGCCCTTAGCTGTACGACTAGCTTGCGGCAATTGATGCACGCGGACACAATAAACCTTACCTTTATTAGTGAATAATAATAAGTGGTCATGTGTGGAAGCTATAAACAGGTGTTGAATGAAGTCTTCTTCGTGTTTAGCGTTGGTTACACCCACTCCACCACGTTTTTGTTTTTTATATCCAGCAAGTGGGCAGCGCTTAACATAGCCTTCTGAAGATATAGTCACAACCATATCTTCATCAGCAACTAAGTCTTCTATGTCCATATCAAGACTAGATTCGTCATGCTTGATTTGGGTACGCCGCTTATCACCATATTTTTCTGTGGCTGCTATCAACTCATCTTTAACGATCGTTTCAACGCGCTTTTCACTCTTGAGAATGGATTCCAAGTCGCTTATTTTTTTGAGCAATGCTTTATACTCATCATCTATTTTGTGACGCTCAAGCGCCGTCAAGCGTTGTAATTGTAATTCCAAAATTGCCTTAGCTTGCCTATCACTTAAGTCATAAGTATCAATCAAAGCCGCTTTGGCTATTTCTGGATTCTTTGATTCACGAATCGTCTTGATAATAGCGTCAATATTACTAACAGCAATCAATAAACCTTCGAGTATATGTGCTCTATCTCTAGCTTTTTCTAATTCGTAACGCGCACGACGAATAACGATTTCTTTACGATGACGAATATAATGCTCTAAGATTTCTTTAAGCGTTAAGACCTTTGGACGACCTTCGGCAATAGCCAACAGAATGATTCCAAATGATGTTTGTAATTGAGTGTGTTTATATAATTGATTAAGGACAACTTGGGAGGCCGCGTCTTTTTTGAGAATAATAACAACGCGCATACCTTTACGATCGGATTCATCGCGTATATCAGCTATGCCATCCATTTTTTTATTATTAACCAATGCCGCTATAGCCTCGATCATATTAGACTTATTCACCTGATAAGGAATTTCAGTAATAACAATTGCTTCTCTACCGCCTTTCAATTCCTCAACATCGGCCGTACCGCGAATAATGACCGAACCACGGCCAGTTTCATAAGCAGCTTTAAACCCTTTGGAACCAATAATAGAAGCTCCCGTTGGAAAATCAGGGCCTTTAACAAATTTGAGTAATTCTTTTACCGTAGCGTCTTTATTGTCAATCAAATACAAAATGGCATTAGACACTTCATTTAAGTTATGCGGAGGTATATTCGTGGCCATGCCCACAGCAATACCACCCGAGCCATTACATAGAAGGTTAGGTATGATGGCTGGTAATAGTTTTGGTTCTTGCAAACTTTCATCAAAGTTGGGTGCCCAATCAACGGTATTTTTATCCAAATCGGTTAAAAGAGTACTCGTTATTGAAGCGAGTTTGGCCTCTGTATAACGCATAGCAGCTGCCCTATCGCCATCAACAGAACCAAAGTTACCCTGACCTTCGACCAAAGGATATCGCAAGGAAAAGTCCTGAACCATTCGAACCAAAGTATCGTATACAGCCGTATCACCATGGGGATGATATTTACCCAAAACTTCACCCACAATACGCGCGCTCTTCTTATAAGACTTTGTGTGATCCAAACCCAATTCTTTCATCGCAAAAAGAATACGGCGATGCACGGGCTTAAGCCCATCTCGTACGTCAGGCAGTGCACGGCCAATGATGACGCTCATGGCATAAGTTATATAAGAGACTTTCATCTCATCTTCTATTTGTACGGGTATGATTTTTTGTTTCGCAAAAAATAAATCGCTGTCTTTTTCAGTCATATTTACACATCCAAATTCTTAACTTCACGAGCATGCTCTTGAATGAAGTTTTTGCGCGGAGCAACCTCATCACCCATAAGGATAGAGAAAGTTTCATCAGCCGCCGTGGCATCTTCTGTTTTTACTTGAACTAAAGTCCTAGTTGTTGGATCCATGGTTGTTTCCCAGAGTTGTTCTGGATTCATTTCTCCCAAACCTTTATAACGCTGTATATGCAAACCGCGCCGCGCTTCTATCCTCACGTGGGCCAAAACATCAAATAAACTATCATGATGTGTTTGCAATTTATCTAACTCTGTCGAAAAAGGACTTGCAGCAGCCTTAACTTTTTTGGGTGCGGCTTTTTTTGACTTACCCACAAGTGTTGTTGATCTTGGAACGTAAGCCTTCTCCAAAGTGTCTTCAACCTCAGCAATTAAGTCCTTTGTCTCAAACCCAAACTTAGCCAATTTACCCAACAATGTCTCAATATTATCAGATTCATAGAATTCAACTAAGTCGAGCATGCTAGCCATCAAACCTTTATTAGCATCATCATCATCTGTGATTTTGATACCCTTTTTCTTTTCATAAGCCTTGATAGCCTCATTTAATTCCTCTTCAGAATGAAGAAATTGGGTCTCACCATCCACCCTTATACTGTAATGAGGAAGTAATTTTCCACTTTTATCTAAATTAAGGATAAATTGATGGAAGTTAACTCCCCTTTTCTCAATTGAGGCAGCTAAACTATCAAGATCTGTCAATATTTTGAGTAAATCTTTAAATTCTTTACCTTCAATCCTGGATTTCTTGTGGATATTGTTAAAAACTATTCCTTCAGTTCCTATTTTAAATAAGATTTGGTCTAATTTTCGCTCATCATCCACATATTCTTCCTTTTTACCCTTTTTTAGCTTAAATAATGGTGGTTGAGCAATATAAATATTACCATTATCCACCAAAGGTTTCATATGTCGATAGAGTAGGGTTAATAATAATGTTCGAATATGACTACCGTCGACATCCGCATCACACATAATGATGATTTTGCCATATCTAAGCTTGTCGAGATTAAACTCTTCTCCAACCCCCGCACCTATAGCATTCACTATAGTGCCAATTTCCGTATTAGATAACGCCTTATGTAAATGTGCTTTTTCTACATTAAGGATTTTACCTTTAAGTGGCAAAATGGCTTGATACCTTCGATCACGACCTTGTTTAGCAGAACCGCCAGCAGAATCACCCTCCACCAAGTATATTTCACACAATTCCGGCTTACGCTCTGAACAATCAGATAATTTACCAGGTAATGAACCAGATTCAAGGGCGCCTTTTCGGCGAGTCAATTCACGAGCTTTGCGAGCGGCAATACGAGCTTTGGAGGCCATAACCGCTTTTTCCAAAATTTTATTAGCAATCGGTCGATTCTCTTCAAAAAATCTTAGCAAGCCCTCCGAAACACAAGATTCGACGAGACCCTCTACTTCACTATTGCCTAATTTAGTTTTGGTTTGACCCTCAAATTGAGGGGCGTGTAATTTAGCACTAATAACAACACATATACCCTCACGAATATCTTCACCCTGAAGAGCGCCTTCTTTAACCAAATTATGTTCTTTGGCATAGGAATTACACGATCTGGTTAATGACGACTTAAACCCAGAAACATGCGTCCCACCTTCAATTGTATTGATATTATTCACAAAGCTGAGAATATTCTCTGAAAAAGAGCCGTTATATTGCATAGCTACTTCAATAGCGACATCATCCTTCTCTTTTTCAAAATAGACCACCTTTTGATGCACGGGCTGTTTGTTTTTATTCAGCTCTTGAACAAATTCAGCAATACCACCCGCATATTTAAATTCTTCCGTCTTCTTTTCCTCTCTTTCGTCTATCAAAACAATACAGAGGCCCTTATTAAGGAAAGCTAGTTCACGCAGACGCGACTTGATTGTGTCGTATTTGAATTCAATATCCACCTTAAAGATGTCTTTATCTGGCTTAAAGGTCACTTTGGTTCCGGTGGTCTTTGTTTTGCCTATAACTTTGAGTTTTGAAAAAGTCTTACCAATTTTGTACTTCTGGTGATAAATCTTACCGTCTCGCTTCACTTCAACGTCCAAGACTTCAGATAAAGCATTCACGCAACTTACACCAACACCATGCAAACCACCAGACACCTTATAAGTTTCTGCATCAAACTTACCACCTGCGTGCAATGTTGTTAAAACAACTTCTAAGGCTGGTTTTTTATACTTAGCGTGCATTTCAACAGGAATACCGCGACCATTATCACTCACAGACACACTATTGTTTGGATGCACAACGACTTCTATGTGATCACAATATCCAGCCAAAGCTTCATCGACTGAATTATCCACAACCTCATAAACCAAATGATGTAGTCCACGCTGATGCACGTCACCTATATACATGGCGGGTCGCATACGAACCGCTTCAATACCTTCTAATACTTGTATATTAGTTGCATCGTAATTATGAGCTTTATTTTCTTTTGCCATTACTATGTCTTCCCTTATCCAGCAGATTGAAAGCGAATATCTTCAATCCACTCTTTACCAAATTTACTTTGCAATTTCTTAATAATATTGCGTTTATTATAATTGAGTTCTTCAATCCATCCAGGATTTTCTACAATAACTTTTAATTTTTTGTTCATTATAGCCATAGGTTGAGTTTTTAGACTAGCTGTTTCACCAACAATCTCTTTCCAAGCCGCTTTTATAATTTCTTCACTTGGTTTTTGACTTTGATCTAAATTCGCAATTAGCCCCTGAACAATGTTTTTTAGCAATTCAGGCTGCTTCTTCTCCCTACGCATCTTATGTCAATTGCATAGGTAAGATAATATAGGTGTAATCATCATCTGTTTTTATCACACCTGGTTTTTCTGGATCAATTAATTCAAATCTCACATTTTCATCATCAATATTCTTCAAAGCATCGATTAAGAATGTCGGATTAAACCCAATCTCAAATTCAGGTCCCTTATATTCGGTTTTAATTTCCTCATGCGCCTCACCAACGTCTGGCGTATTTTTGGCAATAATCATTCTATCTTTGTTTAGATTAATACGTATAGATTGTGAGTCTTGATTCGTGAATAAGCTAGCCCGTTTTGTCGCGGCCAAGAACTCACGCGTATTGAGGACTAATTTTTCCTTAGTTTTCTGAGGTATAACTTGCTCATAATTAGGAAACTCGCCATCTATTAAACGACTTGTGATTATAGTCGCACCTATCTTGAATTGCAATTGGCTATCTTTAAATAAGATCTGAACTTCACCGTCTTCACCTAAGTTACGCGCTATTTCTAATACGGTCTTAGTTGGAATCACAATATCTTTAGGTGTTAACACAGGTTTATCTAATTCTTTATCAATTTTTGCCAATCTACGGCCATCTGTTGCAACGAGTCTTAACTTTTTATTATTAAAACTAAATAAAGTTCCGTTTAATACATAACGCGCTTCATCGCGACTCATCGCGAAAGCGGTTTTTCTAATCATGGATGCTAATAAAGGTTGTGAAAGTGTGATTGTGTTTTTATCCACATTGAATAATGGTATCTGTGGAAAATCATCTTTTGGTAAACCGGGAAGTTTGAAATAAATATTCTTAGATTCGATTAAAATATTATTTCCTTTCTCGATTGAGATGGATATTTCTTCATCAGACTTCAACTCTTTTATAATATCCCCGAATTTTTTAGCTGGTATTGTAATTTCACCAGTTTCTTTAATATTTGCAGGAATATTACATGTAATTGCAATGTCTAGGTCGGTTGCTGTTAGTGATACTTCATTATCATTAGCTTCTATTAATATATTCGCTAGTATAGGCAAAGAAGCCCTATTCGATACCGCATTCTGAACAACTTGTATACCTCTTAATAAGTTTTCTTTTTGTACACTTATCCTCATAATCCACACCCTCTAATAATATAAGATTTATAAAAAAATAGTAATATTCGTAGTAAGTCCTGTGTAAATGTTAACAAGCCAACTAAAACCTTTATGTGTAATGTATTAGGAGAATCATAAGTTGAGGATAAATAAAAATCTTATCCCCACTAACCGACGATCTCTTCTTTAAGCTTCCCAATCTTTTCTTTGAAGTGAGAATCTTTTTCGATATTGTTTCGAATTTTGTCACAAGAATGCATGACGGTGGTGTGATCACGCCCACCAAATTTGCTTCCAATTTCTGGCAATGATAGTTCTGTTAATTCGCGTGCTAGAAACATAGCTATTTGTCTTGGGAAGACTAAGTTTTTGCTACGGCGTTTAGAAATCATTTCTGAAACTTGTATGGAATAATAATGGGCGACAATTTTTTGAATATTATCGACGCTTATCCGACGCGACGCCTCTTGAACTACTTTTTTAAGAACCTCTTGCGCTAACGCTATATTGATCGAGCGTCCGATTAATTGAGAATAGGCTACAACTCTCATCAACGCCCCTTCGAGTTCGCGAGTATTTGAATCTATGCACTCAGCTATAAAATTAGTGACTTCGTCTGGTATGGCAATATTATGTCTTTTAGCCTTTTTTCGAAGAATAGCCGAACGGGTTTCAAAATCGGGTTTTTGGATATCTGTGACCAAGCCCCATTCAAAGCGCGAAACTAAACGCTCTTCTAAGTTCATAATGTCTTTAGGGGAGCGGTCTGACGATATAATAATTTGTTTGTGATTATCATAAAGGGCGTTGAATGTATGAAAGAACTCTTCTTGAGTCGCTTCCTTCCCTGCTATGAATTGAATATCATCAATTATCAAAACATCCACATTTCTATATTTATTCCTAAACTCGATAGTTGAGCGGTTTTGAATGGCATTAATTAATTGATTGGTGAACTTCTCGCTTGTTATATAGAGAACACTCGCATCCTTGTTCTTGCTTATGACTTGATGGCCAATGGATTGCATTAAGTGTGTCTTCCCTAATCCAACCGGCCCATGAATGAATAGTGGATTGTAAGCCTTGGCTGGCTGTTCGGCGACAGCCATGCTGGCTGCGTGTGCAAAACGGTTAGATGGGCCGACTACATAATCATCAAATGTGTATTGTTTATTTAGTTTTTTGTCCTCAGGTCGCAATTCATATGCGGGATTGACAGATGCGACAGATGACGTGAATTCGTCTTGAACTGGTGTTTCGCTGGCAGGCATGTCTCGTTTGACTACACGCAGTGTAAAATTACTCAATGAAGACCCGGTTTGTTTCATAGCTTTGAGCATTAATTCCGAATAATGGTCTTCAATCCAGTTTTTGAAGAATTCATCTGGGACGTCTACAATGAGATGATCTTCAGTGATTTCGGCTGGAATTAAATTTTTGAACCAACGATCAATCGAAACGGAAGATAATTCTTCTTCCAAATGACTCATGACCTGATTCCATAGTTGCGCTGGAGGCTCGATATTTAGGTTATCCACAGTTGTTTAACAATAGGTATCTAGTTATCCACAATATATTATAAATAGTTTAATTTAAATGAGTTATGAGAAAATGTTTTCCACAATTTTAAATTAGGCGAGGTTAATACACCTAATTTAGCCTCTTTTCCACAGGTGCGATCAGCGCGTATTATAGCAAAGGGATTTGGGGGTCACAAGGTAAATATGGAAATAAAGTGACGAGCGTAATACAGTCTCAGCATTTTTTAATGAAATGAACGTATAAATCTTTCTTGAGTATCTCGATATGTATGTTATAATCCAAAGCTCGTTTTAATCGTAGATAAAGAAAAAAAGGTCAATAATATGAAGTATGGTTTAAAGAACAAATCAAATTTAAAAAGAAAAAGAAAACACGGCTTTAGAGAGCGTATGAGCGATGCAGATGGACGTAATATTATCGCTAAACGCCGCAAAAAAGGCCGTCACTCTCTAGCTGCTTAATATCAAGGAGTTTGGTATGTCCGAGCAATGGATTCTGATAAAGGAATTTACTGCGAAGACTGGGCGACCCTTTGTTATTAGTATTTCCAAAAAAACAGTACCTCTGAGCACGAAGCGATCGCGTATTAAGCGATTGATTCGTGAAGCTATTCGACTGGAGGGCATAAAGCCGCCAGAAGCAAAAGAATGGAATATAATTGTCAAAAAGCAATTTTCAGAAGATGTTAAGACAGTCGATATTCAGAATATTCTCAAAAATGAGCTTAAAAAGCTTTAATCAATATTTTAGGTCGGTTTATACAGTCTTAATTTTATTTATAGCTAAGTTGTTCAATATGAACAACTTAGAAGTTTGTCGTTATGAACCTAGCTGTTCGCAATACGCGCAACAAGCCATTCACAAACACGGTATATTTATATCGACAGCACTCATACTTAAGCGATTCATTCGCTGCAACCCCTGGGGGAAATTCGGGTCTGATCCCGTACCTTAATATTATGGAAAAAAGAGCCATTATTGCTGTACTCATATCATTTGTATTTTTTTTCGGTTACACCAAGGCCATGCAGTATTTTTATCCCACTTACGGGAAGTCCGATAAAGCCACAACTCAAATAGAGGCACCCCAGCTTATAGAGAAGGGTGTGAATGCAGGGTCTCTTGCACAAACCCCGAATATGCCGACATTAGAAATTGCCGATAGTGATATTGCCGAAGTCTTAGAGACAGATGAATACGTTCTCGAATTTTCTAGAAATTATGGGTCTATTACTGATGTTTCTTTTAAAGATTTTTATGACTACGAAAAAAAAGACATATTAAAATTCATTGATGCCAAAGATGGGACTAGAGGCATAGGTGCAGTTGATCTTTGGGTAGATGGTAACTTAAAGCAACAGCCTGAAGGTAAGTGGAAGAGCGCTTCTGGTGGGATGATTATTCAAACACAATACGAGGATATTCAACTCATACGTAATTATGGTGTGGCGAATAGTGGTTTTGCAAATCGCTTGGGTTTAGTCATAGAAAATACGAGTGATCAAGCTCAAAAAATTCAATTTAGAATTCTGGCGGGTTCAGGCATTGTTTCAAGAAATAATATTGATCGGCAGTATATGGAGGCGAATTGGATTGGCGCTGAAAAAGTAAAACATATCAAGGCCCCTAAATTAAATAAGCCCAAAACAGCCGAAATTGATTACGTGGCAGTGGGAACTAAATCGCGGCATTTTTCTAGCATATTGCAACCACTTGGTATTGACGAGAACGTTGGTTTAACAGCGTATGTGGAGGGTTATGGGGAACATGACTATGGCGCTTATTGGGTGAGTTCAGAAATAACATTAGCGGCTAATGAGTCTAAGAAAATGGATTTTGTTTTTTATTTAGGGCCTAATCGTTTACAAGACCTAGAGCCGATTGGCTTGGGCCACGTAGTTAATTTTGGCAAGCTTGATGGCATATGCAAAATATTAGTCGGTGGGATGCAATTGATTCATAAGGGAGTTGGTAATTACGGAGTCGCCATTATTATTTTGACACTTTGTATGAATGTGTTGTTTATGCCCTTAACCAAAACTAGCTTTATGTCGATGCAGCGCATGCAATTAGTTCAACCCGAAATGATGAAGATAAAAGCAAAATATAAAAATGATGCGCAAAAAATAAATACCGAAACAATGGCTTTGTATAAAAAACATAAAGTGAATCCTATGGGTGGTTGCTTTCCGATGTTATTACAAATGCCAATATTTATTTCGTTATACGTAGGACTTTCTAAGTCGACCGAATTATTGGGTGCTAAGTTTTTGTGGGTTAAGGATTTGGCCTCACCAGACAATGTGCCATTGCCATTTGATTTGCCTTTTATAGGCAACTCAGTACACGTATTGCCCTTAATCATGGTTGTGGCCATGGTGATGCAACAAAAGATTTCTATGGGCAATATGGCGAATGCTGATCCCAATATGGCCAAACAACAAAAAATGATGATGAGATTCATGCCCATATTCTTTGGATTTATTTTTTACCCCATGCCATCCGGTTTGGTGATTTATTGGCTAACCAATACAGTCACAATGACCGCTTATCAAAAATTCCTAAAAAGACAAAAGGTAACCTCTGCCATACGAAGAATAAAGTAATTCTTCTAAGTCACTGGTATTATTGGACTTAAAAGCATGATAGAATTAGGCACTTACGATATTATTGTTATAGGAGCAGGTCACGCAGGTTGTGAGGCTGCGCTCGCAAGTGCGCGCATGGGTTCCAAGACTTTAATGCTCACCATGAACTTAGATTCTATAGCCCAAATGTCTTGCAATCCCGCCATAGGAGGCCTAGCCAAAGGTCACATTGTCCGCGAAATTGACGCCTTGGGCGGCGAAATGGGCAAAGTCACCGATAAAACAGGCATACAATTTCGCATGCTGAATCTGAGTAAAGGCCCAGCAGTTTGGGCGCCTAGAGCTCAATCCGATAAAAAAGCCTATCAATGGACTATGAAACATGTGCTTGAGGCGCAGCCTAATTTAGAGTTGAGTATGGCTGAGGTTAAAGAAGTTTTGACCAAAGATAATCGCATTACTGGCGTTGTAACTTCAATAGGCACAATCTATTACACAAAAGCCATTATTATCACAACAGGGACATTTTTGAATGGGTTAATTCATATTGGAGATGTTTCATTCGGCGGTGGTCGGGCAGGCGACAGGGCCTCGACAGGCTTAACCGGTTTTTTATTAAACTGTGGACTAAAAGTTTTGAGGCTCAAAACAGGCACGCCATGCCGACTTAATGGCCGCTCGATTGATTATTCAAAAATGGAAATTCAGCCTGGAGATACAAATCCTCAGCCTTTTAGCCATTGGACCAAAGAGCTGCCCCAAAACCAAATGGCATGTCACATGACCTATACCAATTCAAAAACACATGACATCATTAAAGCTAATATTCACAAGTCCCCATTATATTCTGGAAAGATTAAAAGCAAGGGTCCTAGGTATTGCCCATCTATTGAAGATAAGGTAACGCGATTTAGCGATAGACCCAAACATCAATTATTCATTGAGCCAGAGGGCCGCGATACCTTAGAGACATACATTAATGGGATATCGACTTCATTACCACAAGACGTGCAATACGCCATGATACGTAGCGTGGTTGGCTTAGAAAATGCTGAATTCTTGCGCTTTGGATATGCCGTTGAGTATGACTTCGTGCAACCCACGCAGCTCAAATCAACTTTGGAAGTAAAAGCAATGCCAGGTTTGTATTTAGCTGGTCAAATTAATGGTACGTCTGGTTATGAAGAAGCTGCTTGCCAAGGCTTGATGGCAGGTATTAATGCTGTTTTGAAGATAAATGGGCAAAAACCTTTTATTTTGGGGCGTGATGAGGCTTATATTGGTGTTTTGATAGATGATTTGGTCACCAAGGGCACATCGGAGCCGTATAGGATGTTCACATCCAGAGCTGAACACAGATTATTATTAAGGCAGGACAATGCGGACCTAAGGCTCACTGACTATGGTTATGAGCTAGGGCTAGTGAGCGCGCCTGAATACCAAGAGTTTAATGATTCGCGCAATATGGTCAATAAAGCCAAAGAGGTCTCAAGCAAAATTAAAGTGGGCGACATTCGCTTATCTCATTATATAAAGATGCCTGATGTATCATTAGAAGATGTTGTCAAGCTATTGGCTCCCGAGGGAATAGGCGCTAAAGAGGCCAAAAAAGCTGCTATTGAAATGAAATATCAAGGTTATATCGACCGAGAGCTCAAAGCTATAAAACGTAGCAAACATTTAGAGTCAAAGAAAATACCAGAGAGTATAGATTATCAAAAGTTAAAACACTTAAGTAATGAGGCTAGAGACAAGTTTTCAAATATAAGACCCGTGACTGTAGGGCAGGCCGCTAGAATATCTGGCATACGACCTGTTGATGTATCTGTATTGACTGTGTATATAGAGAAGAGCCGCCTACAGCAGCAATAGGGATTTCTTTACCGGTGCCACGTGGAACAGGTTTAAGTAGAAAAACTTATCAACATTATACACAGAGTTGTCCACATGTTGTTCAAAATTAACAGATTAAACAAACTTGAACCATTAAATGCCGCTTTATAATCGTCCAATTTGATTAATCAGCCGGTATTATCTAGTCATAAGTTGAGCAAAAGCGCTTCTTCTGGTTACATAATGAAACATTGCGGTACTTCGTTGAATGCATGGCACGAATACATATCAATACTATTTAGACACATTGTAAGAGAAATGCCATATCGATTAAAGATGTTCGAGTATTATTATAAAAACAATGCGGAAGCGTTAAAGAAGCTAGCGGCTAGGGCCATTTGGCTTGGTAAATCGATGTAAGACACTTGATGCATGTGTTATAATCTTTGACTTAATATAGGAACGAGTAAAATAATGAAAACCATTGCAATATGTAATCAAAAAGGTGGTGTTGGCAAAACGTCAACAGCTGTGACAATGGCGTCATTCTTAGGAATAGCCAATAAAAGGACTTTGCTAATTGATTTGGATCCGCAAGGTAATTCAACAAGCGGCCTAGGTATAAACAAAAATGTCGCTGAGAAATCGGCCTACCATGTTTTGTTAAACCATAGTTTGATAAATGAGGTTGTTGTTGAAACCCAAATTCAAAACTTGAAGTTATTGCCTTGTGACATTAATTTAGCAGGAGCTGAGGTTGAGTTAGTTAATGAAATGGGGCGTGAGGGCCGCTTGGGCAAAGCTTTGGAAAAAATCAAAAATGATTATGACTTTGTGATCATAGATTGCCCGCCATCCCTAAGTATGCTGACATTAAATGCCCTTACCGCAGCACAATCCGTTTTGATACCTATTCAATGTGAGTATTACGCGTTGGAGGGCTTAGCACAATTGATTAAAACAATTGATTTAGTATCGGACAATTTGAACCCATCATTGTTTATAGAGGGCATATTGATGACTATGGCCGATAAACGCACAAATTTAACAGACCAAGTCATACAAGAAGTGCGTAAACATTTTCCAGATAAAGTATACGATGCCGTTATACCTAGGTCAGTCAAAATGAGTGAGGCGCCAGGATTCGGAAAGCCGATTATGATATACGATAAATACTCAAAAGTTTGCAAAATATACGAAGCATTCACGAATGAATTTTTGGCAAAAAATGCCATAACTAGTTGAAAATAATATAGTTAGGAGAATTATATGGAAAAGAACGTATTAGGCAAAGGATTATCCGCACTCATTCCTGAGGGTCATCAAACAAAAGAAAAGATTCAAAGTTTAGGTATTGAATCAATAATAGCGTCTAAGTATCAACCTAGATTATATTTTTCTGATCCCCGGCTGAAGGACTTATCCGACTCTATAAAGGAAAAGGGCATTATTCAACCCATGTTGGTACGCCCAAAGAATGATAAGTATGAAATCATCGCCGGAGAAAGGCGCTTTAGGGCAGCCAAATTAGCTGGTTTGACTGAAGTGCCAGTTGTTGTTAAGCACGTTAGCGATGAAGACCTTTTAGAATTATCACTTATCGAGAATATTCAGCGCGAGGAATTGAATCGCATTGAAGAAGCCAAGGCATATCAGCGTTTGTCACGTGAATTTGGAATGACGCATGAACGTATATCCAAAAGCGTATCTAAGGATCGGACCACTATTACAAATACATTGCGCCTATTGGAGCTGTCACAAAATATTCAAGATTTTGTTGAACAAAATACAATTAGCGTGGGCCACGCGAAGTCTTTATTGTCTTTAGACAATGCAGAAGATCGGACCAATATGTGTCAGCAAGTTATTAAAAAAAGCTGGTCAGTACGCCAAACTGAACAAATGGTTAGAAATCATTTAGCAGGCGGTGTTGGCGCTAAGAAGCGCAATGTCAAAAATAAAGATATTTATATCGCCGATATTGAAGACAAATTGCAACATCGTTTGGGAACACGCGTTAATGTTGAGCAAGGCAAAAAACGTGGAAAGATAATTATAGAATATTATTCACCAGCAGATTTAAATCGTGTATTAAGTTTAATTCACCCCGATGACACATCGGGCTAATAAACCGCAAGTATGCATTGTAGAATCATTTGATTCTCTAATGCGTACTCCTGGATAAAAGGAAATTGTATGAACGAAATTAAGAGCGAAGCCACACTAGTTATTATTAAACCCGACGGAATTAAAAAATCATTAACCGGAAATATTCTAAGCCGATTCGCTGAAGCGAGATTGAATATATTAGCTACAAAAATGGTTGTGTTTACACGCGAAATGACCGAGAAACATTATTGTGAATTAACCAAAGAACCCTTTTTTGAGGGTTTGGCAGAATACATAATGGGTAAGTATCATACGTCACGCACCATGTTTTTGATTTATTATGGTCCGGATGCAATTAATAAAATACGCGCAATTTGCGGAGCGACGAACCCTGAAGAGGCTGATGTCTATACAATTCGCGGTAGTTATGGACGCATTACTACAAAGGGTGTATTTGAAAATGTGGTACACGCCTCAGCTAATACAAAGGACGCCGAGCGAGAAATTAAATTGTGGTTCAACCCTGATGAAATCAAAAGCGAAACTTTGTTTTCGACTAAAGATATAGAAAATAAAAACCCCGTTAGAGTTTGGGCGTAGTTCATGACCAAAAGCATGACTGGTTATGGCAGGTCTCAATTCAAAACGCCGGCTGGACTTGCGCGTATTGAAATCAAAACGACGAACCATAAATACTTCGATTTATCTATGCGTTTGCCGCAGTCACTTTATACATTTGATGAGCGAATTCGTTGTCAGATCAAACGAGTAATCACGCGCGGCAAAGCACACTTATACATAAGTGCTCCAGAAACAGTTCTGCGCAAAAGCAAATTGTATATTGATGCCGCATTAGCAAAAGAATATCATTTGGCTGCAAAAAAATTAGGTAAGTCATTAGGTATTGGTGATCAGCTAACAACGGCGCAATTATTACGCATGCCAGATGTTGTTTCTTTAAATGTGTCCAGTAGTGAAGAGAAAAAACTATGGACTCAATTGCAAAAGGCATTAAGTGCAAGTTTGACTAGTCTTGAGCGGTCGCGTAAAAGCGAGGGAACACACTTGAAAAAAGATTTGAGCAAACGTTTGCGCAGTGTTGAGCTATGCATTAAGAAAATACAGTCAAGAATTCCACAAATCACCCGAGTCCAAAAGCAAAAAATAAAACAACGTTTAGGCAAAGCTAATATTGATCGCCTCGATCAAGAAATCGCCAACTTTTCTAAGAGCATAGATGTAACCGAAGAAAGTGTTAGATTGGCCAGTCATATCAAGACATTTAGAACAACCTTGGGTCGCGGCGGTGAAGTTGGTCGCAAAATTGATTTTATTGTTCAGGAAATGATGCGAGAAACAAATACAACAGGCGCCAAGTGCAGTGACGTGGTGGTTTCGGCTATGATTATAGAGATAAAGTCAGAATTAGAAAAAATTCGTGAACAAGCCATGAATTTGGAATAGCAGAGCAAAGAATGCAAAAGAAAAAAAATCAAGGCAAGTTATTTGTGATCTCTTCCCCATCAGGCGGTGGTAAGACCACTTTGGCTGAAAAAGCGTTGAAGTCGGACGCTAAGTTATGTCGCTCTGTTTCAATGACTACTCGCGAGGCGCGCGGTCAAGAGGTTAATAAAAAAGACTATCACTTTGTGAGCCTTGATTTTTTTAAAAAAGCTATTATTAAAAAAAGTTTTTTGGAATATGCCAAGGTATTTAGCCAATACTATGGAACGCCAAAGAAGTTTGTGAATCAAAAGCGTCAAACCGGCAAAGATGTTCTTTTGGTTATTGATGTTCAAGGTGCTGAGCAAATTAAACGTAATGATGACAGCGCTATTTTAATATTCATTATGCCGCCATCGATGCAAGTTTTGAAGAATCGCTTAAAACAAAGGTCTACTGATGCTGCTCCTGAAATAAAGCGCAGATTAAGAGTGGCTCAAGCTGAAATGAACAGGTCTAGTAATTATGATTATGTGATTATCAACGGTGATCTTAAGCAGAGTGCAGCCGAACTAAAAGCAATTATCATAGCCGAAAGACTGAGGCAAAAATAATGACTTCCACTAAGAAAACAATTGTATTAGGGATAACTGCGTCAATCGCCGCGTTTAGAATGTGTGACCTTATTTTGGATTTAAAAAAAGCTGACATAAGAGTTCTTCCTATACTAAGCAAGGACGCTGAGCACTTTGTAACACCCTTAACCATTCAGTCGCTTGCTGCTGAAGAAGTGTATGGTGATTTGTTTCAATTACAGCATAGGCTTAAACCTATTCACATCGAAGTGGCTAAGGCCGCCGACGCAGTTGTGGTAGCGCCGGCAACAGCAGATATTATTGCTAAGATGCGCATGGGCATTGCTGATAATATGTTGCTCTCAACTTTATTGGCCGTGGATGTGCCTATAATTGTGGCACCCGCCATGAATGACAAAATGTACTCCCATCCAGCAACTCAAGAGAATTTAAGAATTTTGGCATCGCGAGGTATTAAAATATTGTCACCAATAGAGGGGCAATTAGTTTGTAGTGATGTCGCTATGGGTCATATCGTATCAAACCAACAAATATTAACTGCCATTCTTGAGACATTGAAATAATAGTGAAAAAATTAAAAATTGTTGTGGCTTGTGGTCCGACGCGAGAGCCAATCGATCCTGTGCGTTTTATATCAAATCGTTCAACGGGTGAGTTTGGCATAGAAATTGCAAAACAATATATAAAAAATGGACATACGGTGACCTTGGTTCACGGTCCAATTGCAATACCACCAAGAATTAAATCAAAAAAAATAGGTTTTGAGACAACGAAAGAATTACAGACAATATTAAAAAAAGAAGCCAAAACTTGCGATATTCTTTTTATGGTTGCCGCCGTGTCGGATTATCGTTTAAAAAACGTTTATGCCACCAAGTTGAAACGTGGTGAAGAAAAGCCGACATTTGATATGGCGCAAAACCCGGACGTAATTAGGTCTTTGAACAAGTTTAAGAAAAAAAATGCTATTCACGTCGCTTTTTCAGTAGAAACGAATGATATTGAAATTCATGCAAGACGTAAGTTAAAAGAAAAAAAAGTGGATTTGATAGTGGCTCAGTTAGTTTCAGCGCGAAAACAGCCCTTTGGCAATGTGAATATCGACTCAATGTTCATTCGGCGCACAGGTGAGAAAAAGATATTTAAGAATATGAGCAAACAAAGCTTAGCTAAACATCTGGCAGGAGAAGTTGAGGCGATTGTAGACTCTGATTGACGATTTTAAGCCATTTTGCTAATATCTCTTGTTCTATTAGGAGACTCTGCAATGGGTTATGGCGACGAAGTCAACTCTTAGTGTTTTTAGATTATGGCGACGTAGCCAAGTCTTAGCGTTTTTAGATTTACGCGACCCAAGGAAGCATAAATTTTAAAACGACTTAGATCCAGAGCGAAGCGTCGGGATCTCACATTGGCGGAGTTTACAATTTGGGCGACGTAGCCAAGCGGTTAGGCAGGGGTCTGCAAAACCTCGCACACCGGTTCGAGTCCGGTCGTCGCCTCCAATTTTTTTTGGTGTGAACGGTAGTGAATGAGAGAATACGCCTCCCTAAGGAGGAATAGCGACGTTAAGGCGCGATAGTATTTTGTCTGGGGCCACAGTCGCGTGAGCGAAGCAGTTTTTGACGGAGCTGGAGCGTAGATAGTATCTGCGACAAGCGACGGAGGACTCGATTTAGAGCGTCGTCTGCAAATTTTTTTAGAATTAGTTGGAATTAGAATAAATAAAGCAAAGTGTATGCCGGGATGGTGAAATTGGCAGACACAGCAGACTTAAAATCTGCCGGACTTCGGTCCTTGCCGGTTCAAGTCCGGCTCTCGGTACACACAATGCTTTGTTAAAGGGCTTATAGCTCAGTTGGTTAGAGCACTACATTGACATTGTAGGGGTCACAGGTTCGAATCCTGTTAAGCCCATTTTTTTGCTAATTTGCCCTCTGACTTCGTTGCAAAGCAAAAACACCTCAGTTGCGTACTATTTGTACGCGCCTTCGGAATTTTTGCTCTGCGCCTCGTCAGAGGGCAAATTATTCAAAAAAATTTATTATTTGTAGGGCTGTTTTAATGCTTCGCATTAAAATGCACGCGCTCCTTGGGAGCTAGTTGATTTAGGGAATTGTTATGGGTATTGCGGTGGAGAAATATAGTAAGTTGGATACGTTGCGGCATAGTTGTGCGCATGTGATGGCTCATGCTATTAAGGATATTTATCCTGAGGCGAAGTTTGGGATTGGCCCGCCGGTGGAGAATGGCTTTTTTTATGATGTGGAACTTAGCGCTACTTTGTCCGATGAAGACTTGGCGCGTATAGAAAACCGCATGTCCGAGATTATTAAGGCGAATGAACCTTTTGAGAAAATTGATATTCCGCGTGATTCCGCATTAGAAAAATTCAAAGACTTTGGTGAGACTTATAAATTAGAAATTATTAGCCAAATCAATCCTGAGGAGAGCATTTCGACTTTTTCCGAAGGTGGTTTTACCGATTTATGTCGCGGACCGCATGTTGCTGCCACGGGAGCCATTCAAGCTTTTAAATTATTACATGTAGCAGGTGCTTATTGGCGTGGTAATGAAAACAACCCAATGATGCAAAGAGTTTATGGAACCGCTTTTTTCAGCCCAAAAGAATTGAAGTCGTATTTAGCTGCGCGTGAAGAGGCTAAAAAAAGAGACCACCGGAAATTAGGTAAATCATTAGATTTATTTTCAATTCAAGAAGAAGCTGGTCCTGGCCTGATTTTTTATCACCCTAAAGGCGCGATGCTCCGTTATTTAATTGAGAAGTTTGTGCGCGAAGAGCATTTGAAGAGAGAATATGATTTTGTAGTTGGTCCACAGATTTTGAAGAGCGATGTTTGGAAGACATCTGGGCATTATGACTACTATAAAGAAAATATGTTCATTCATGAGGCTGAAGATGGCCGTGAATATGGCATTAAACCCATGAATTGCCCCGGTCATATGCTTATTTATAAGACTCAAACCAGGTCATATCGTGATTTTCCGATCCGATTTTTTGAATTAGGCAATGTTTGCCGAAATGAGAAATCTGGGGCCTTGCATGGCCTCCTTAGGGTCCGTAATTTCACTCAAGATGATGCGCATATTTTTTGCCTCCCAGAGCAATTAGAAGCTGAGATTAAGCAAGTTTTGGACTTCGTATTCTTCATACTTAAGTCCTTTGGTTTCAACGACTTCACTATATCTTTATCCACGCGCCCTGATAAGGCTATAGGCAGTGACGAAATGTGGGAAAAAGCCACTGACGCACTCAAATCTGCCATGGATGGCATGGGCCTGGAATACGATGTAGATGTTGGCGGCGGCGCCTTCTACGGACCCAAGATAGATCTCCAAATTAAAGATGCCTTGGGTAGAGCGTGGCAATGTAGTACAATACAATGCGACTTTGCACTTCCTGAAAAGTTCGAATTGGAGTATGTTTCGGCTGAAGGGAAGCGTGAGCGACCTGTGATGTTGCATCGAGCTATTTTAGGTAGCGTCGAACGTTTTATGGGAACGCTTATCGAGCATTATTCGGGAGCCTTTCCATTTTGGTTAGCTCCAGAACAAATTGCAATTCTTCCGGTAGCCACGGCACATGAAGGTTATTGCGAAGATGTTAAAAGCAAATTGCAAAAAGTTGGATACCGTTGCCGTGTATTAGATTCGTCTGAAACATTGGGTAAGCGTATTCGATTGGCTCAAAGTGAAAAAATTCCTTTTACATTGGTTTGCGGTGATAAGGAAGTGGAGAGTGGTGCTGTTACTCTGAGGCTATATGCTTCAAAGGATCAAGTGCAACTTTCTTTTGATGAGTTATTAAACAGATGTACGGAGGAAGCTTTAAAGCTATAGATGAGGCCATTTACACCAAGAGGAAGAGCACCTAAGGATACGACGCGTATTAATGCGGCGATTAATTGTCCTGAAGTCAGATTGATAGACCAAGATGGCGAGCAACGCGGGCTAGTACCCTCAGCGGATGCAATCAAAATAGCCGAAGAAGCTAATTTAGACCTTGTAGAAGTTGCGGGGGATGCCAAACCTCCTGTTTGCAGGATTATGGACTATAGTAAGTTCAAATACGATCAGGCAAAAAAAGAAAAAGAGGCTAAGAAGAAACAAAAAGTTATTCACATCAAAGAAGTGAAGTTCAAGCCTAGGATTGATCAACACGACTACGATTATAAAAAGAATAATATGCAAAGATTTTTGAAGCGTGGTGACAAAGTAAAAGTCACCATGGTGTTTAGAGGTAGGGAAAGACAAAATATAGATGCGGGTAAAGTGGTCTTAGAACGATTGGCTGAGGAGTTAGCGCCTGTCGCTGCTGTAGAAAGCCCACCCGTAAAAGATCGGAATCAAATGTTCATGCTTTTGATTCCTAAACATTGAGCTCAATTCCATTTTTGGCGAATTGGGGTTGAAAGGTTAATTTATGAGAAAGACAAAAAAAGCGGTATCTGGACGCTTCAAACTAACTAAATCTGGTGGTATTAAGCGTTCACGCGCTGGAAAAAGCCATTTGATGACCAGTAAAAGTCGTAAAAGAAAAAGATCAATACGTCAGGGTTGTATGGTTGACCCAGTAGATGAACCAAGATTAAGGAGATTATTACCTCATGGCTAGAGCTACCAATGTACCTTCTACCAAGAAGACACACAAAAAATATTTAAAAGCTGCCAAAGGTTATGTTGGCGGAAGACGCAAATGCTATAGAATTGCTCGTGAAACAGTTGAGCGTGCATGGAAGTTTGCTACAATCCATCGCCGTTTGAAAAAGCGCGATTTTAGAACACTGTGGATTGCGCGCATTTCTGCTGCAGCTACTGAAAACGGCCTTTCTTATAGCCGTTTTATCAATGGACTCACTAAGTCCAATGTGCAATTAGATCGTAAGAGCCTTTCTGAAATCGCTCAATACGACCCAGCTGCATTCAAAAAAATAATTGAAGTAGCAAAATCAAATTAACGCTCCATGTCATTGCGAAGAGCGGTAGCGACGTGGCAATCTAGTCCAAGATTGCTTCGCTACCGCTCGCAATGACGCGGTTCCGTCCTCATGTCACTCCTTAAAGAACTAACCCAACTCGAGTCCTTAGCGACTGAAGAAGCCAAGCTTGTTAGTGATCCAGAAGCTTGGGAAGCCCTAAAGAATAAATACCTTGCCCGCAAAGGCATATTAGCCACCTTAACCACTCAATTAAAAACTTGTGATGCTGCAGAAAAACCTTTGGCAGGTCGCGAGGCAAATCGCATCAAGCAAGTGCTCACAGCTTTGTTTGAGACTGTGCCTAAGAGCCTGGCTGGTGGCCAATCTGAAACAGAAGACGCTTGTGGACCAGATTTGAGCATGCCAGGCACTGCGCTCAAAATCGGCGGGCTGCATCCAATCACTCAAGTGATTCATGAAATATGTGATATTTTTGCTAGCTTAGGCTTTGAAGTTGCTACTGGACCCGAAATGGAAACAGAACATTATAATTTTGACTCACTCAATGTTCCCAAAGACCATCCTGCTCGCAATGAGGTGGACACTTTTTATTTAGATAATAAAAAATTATTACGCAGTCAAACATCCACGGTTCAAATTAGAGTGATGGAAAACCACAAACCCCCGCTCAAAATTATTTCTCCAGGACGTGTGTATCGACCTGACGCCACGGATGCCACACACTCTTTTATGTTTCATCAAATAGAAGGCTTGATGGTAGACCAAAACGTTTCTTTTGCGGAATTAAAAGGTGTTTTGATGGCTTTTGCCCAAAGATTTTTTGGAAAAAGTGTCAAATTAAGATTTAGACCACATTTCTTTCCGTTCACCGAACCTTCAGCCGAAGTTGATGTGTCCTGTGATTTGTGGGGTGCTGAGGGTGGTTCGGGAGCTAAGAAAAATTGGTTAGAAATATTGGGTGCTGGCATGGTGCATCCCAATGTTTTAAAAAGCGTGGGTTTGTCCCCCAAAAAATACAATGGTTTTGCCTTTGGCTTGGGCGTTGAGCGTATAGCCATGCTTAGATGGGGCATTAAAGATATTCGTTTATTCTATGAAAACGACATCCGTTTCTTAAGGCAATTTGCATGAGAGTAGTTATTCATATCAATGCTAAGCGATGCCAATGTCATTGTGAGGAGCATAGCGACGTAACAATCTCACAGCAAAAAACTTTCATTGCTTCGCACGGATCCTGTTACGCGATTTCTGGGAGATCCCTGCCTACCGGCAGGCAGGCTTACGATGCTTAGGCGCCTCACTAACTTTGCCCCGTTCGTAGCATGGGCTCTTTATTCATCGCCCACTCACTGCGTTGCTCAGGATGACAGGGTTTTGATATGAGAATACCCATAAATTGGCTCAAAGAATA
>JBLINS010000014.1:0-44814 GCA_047639455.1 Candidatus Omnitrophota bacterium | reverse complement strand
TTGGGAATGGATTGGCTCGAACATAATGTCGACATTGTCTTTTTATTAAAAGGTCATGACGTATATGCGGATGGGCTTTATTTTGTAGCAACGACTAATTCAGACTCAATTAACTTGCCTCGCATTTGGAGGGAAAGCAATACGAAACCGCTATTCTCTACTGAGGCATTGAAGAAATACAACTTACCGGTTCATCGTATGCTAATCCGACATGGCGCTGAGCCGCTTATTGGGCATCCGGGCCCTTTATTGAAGCAAGAAGGTTTAGATTCAGGTGGCGATGTGTATTTTGCCTACAATATTGGGCCCTCGGGCCCAGGGCTGAGTAATGAAGAACCACTAAAGCCCTTACAGGAGCAGGTACACGGTCTGGCAAATGAGTCAATGGACCTATTAAGGCTTCTTGTGGCTAATTTTGATAATTTTAAGGACACAAATTACGAAGATGTCTTGGCAGAGGCTGATAGCATCGTAGAAATAGTTGGCTCACCCACAAGAACCAAAAAGACCGTTCAAGTAACCGACGGTGTTAAAACAGGAACACAAGCGCAAAACAACCCCAAATCAGACGATCAGCGCACTCAAAACTTGATCAATGACTGGGTTGAACATTCATTAGATTACGTCACGTCTTTAGGTGAGTTCAAAGATCCGCGAGCTGAGTTGCAAGTAGCCCTGTCAGATTTTATTACACATCAAAACAAAAAGAAGATGTCTATTGGAATGAGCCGAGGTGTTTTGCAAGGCGTCAACTTTAGCGGCGGCGTTGAAGGCCTTTGGGAATTCCTAAAAAATAAAACTTATGCGTCAAGAATGACCGGAGTTGATCAGTGGGTGGAGGGTTTAGCGAGCCGTGATAAATTGACAAGAAATACGGCTATTAGAGCTCTAATTGATTTGGAGAATAAGCCGCCCGAGCTAGAATCTGTATTGGCTGATAGATTGGGTGAAGATTATGGATACTTGGCCGCTGTCGCCGTGCTTGCCACACTGGCAGAGATGAGCGGGGCTAGCGATGCAACGATTGATGAAATTGTCATTAGTTTGGATGATACTTCTAAACGAGTTCAGGATGCTGCGGTTGTCGCTCTCAGCGCGCTTGCTGGCACCAATAAGTATGCTTCAAACATATTGTCTAGAGAAGTCCTGCATGATTATAATTCACCTATAGAATGGCGCATATTATCAATTCAGACATTAATCAATCGCAATAATCGCACAAGCTCCGTAATTGGCCTGCTTAGAGAATCCATGGGACAAGAGCCATCTTATAAAGTTGTTGAGTATTTGATTGAAAATGTGTCCAAGCTTGGCAAGCATGCTGTTCCAATTGTGCTATTTGGCTTTGAGCGTGAGGATAATAAATTTGACATAGATATCATTGAACTGCTGGGTGATATGGGCATAAATGCAATTGATGCATTGGATGTCTTGAAGCCAATGATGGATCGAACACCTGATAATGTGTTGGGCAATGCTGCTCATGGCGCCGTGGCGTCAATTTCAAACTTCAGTAGCGCGAGTCAACAAATAGTGAGCGGTGATTATAGAGTCAAGACTCTTGACGAAATTGTATTGCGCCCAACAAGGCGGGATAGGCGGAGAGCGGCTGATACATTTGTGGCTAATTTTGCTACCACAGGTACTAGACGCGTAGATCAGCTTGTGGCCGCCTCTCATCTTATTGATGGAGACGCTTATGATATGCAAATTAAATTTATTAATGGTCTGTTGAATGCGCACTATGATGGTCGTGACGTCTTAATCCCTGAATTGAGGCCATGGCTTGTTGCTATTCTAGATTTTGATAATGATGGTGAGGTGCCTGGCAAGGGCTTGGCTAAGCTTCGCGATTTGGCGGCCGAAGCTTTGGAAGGTACTCCAACTTC
Organism: Candidatus Omnitrophota bacterium; assembly: GCA_047639455.1. Lineage (GTDB taxonomy): Bacteria > Omnitrophota > Gorgyraeia > 2-02-FULL-51-18 > JAGOUK01 > JBLINS01. The sequence continues at coordinate 42,925 of JBLINS010000014.1, read as the reverse complement.
TAGAATGGCGGGCGACAGGCAGCAGGCAAATCGATTAGAAAATAGCGGGAGAGATCAGCGCATATTGCGTTTTAATGGTCCGCAGAATATTAAGGCGCCGAGTGATGCTTTTAGTAAAGCGTATAAACGTCTGAACAATAAAATGCTGGCTGCTATTTGGAGCGTTCAGACATGGCTTAAGCGAGAATTATTAACAGACTATTTGGGCAAGACCTTGACCATTAAACAAAGGTTGCATTTTATTTATATGCGAGCCTTTGGAGCAGCTCTCATAACGGCATCAGTATGGGGCGCGCCCTATTTGATTATGAAATTTGGATTTGGACATCAACTCAACCTTAGCTTCAAGCAGCCGTTTAGCGAATTATTTTATAATTATATTCTGCCACTTAAGGTTTTGGATCTCACCTTTGTGATTAGTTTTGCTTTTATGGATAGATATTTTAAAGCCCAAGAAAACAAAGCCTTGCGCGATGACTTATGGAAAATATTTCTTGATCAAGAAGGCTTGAAACACACTTTGAAGACTTTGATAAAGCCTTTGGAGTTTGTTGCTGTTGGCGTTCTTGCGCCATATATTCTGATTGCTAGCATTGAATACACACAATTTGCCAAAAATGTTTGGAGCTCCCAATTCTTCGAAAATGTATTTGGGTTGACTAGCATAGGTGCGATTCTAGCCTTTAAGGGTGCATATGATTGGCTTGCTTACAAGGACGCTGAAGCTAAGCTGAAAAACCTCGTGGGGATAATTAGCCATCAAGACACGTCATTAGCCAAGGCTGATAAAGAGTTCCCAATTTTTAGTTCGTTAGGGCTAATGGGCGCATACATGTCTATAGCCTATTATGCATTTAGTTCAATTGTGGGTTTTGGAATTGAAGATGTTTCTTTGATTGGGCGGGTCGGCATGGTGGCTATTTCATTTTATTTGGTTGAGTCATTGTATATGACTCAAAAACTTAGCATACTCAAAGAATCCGCCAATGATATTAAGAATCAAGCTGTGCTTAAGCTTAATATGACTAATTATGAAAAAAGATCATTATGGTCTTGGTCGTATTTACTAGGCGTGGCCGGCGTCATTGTTTTGAGCGTGGCCACATACCGATTTAATCAATGGAATGAAAGCTTGGTGATAAGCGAGTATTTAAATTATGTTCTAGAGTTTTGGAATATAGAAACCAAAATCCCGACATACATCACTTTGGATATTTATATTTGGTTAGCAGTCTTAACTTTCATGACTGTGTTCACGCTAGCTTATAATAGCATTGCCGTCAAATTCCTCAATAATCAAAACTCCACTTTACAAAAAGCCCTTTTCAATGCCAAAACGCCTTTAAAACGACTCCAAGACGGAAGTTTTGTTGACCCAGCTAAAAAACCAGCTAGACTAGCTCAAAAAAGCACTCCCGCAAACCCGTCACAAAGACTAGTAAACGAATTGAACGTGGGTGATGATCAGCCAAGCTCACCACTTGCCAGAATGGCAGGTCAAGTTCACTTGGAGGCCTTGGTTCTTCGAATGAGTGAGGATGTTTATGCATTGGTTCTGGGGGATGAGGCTTCGGAATTCACGCTTAGGAAGTTTCGAGCTTTGCTCGCAGTGCAAAAAGACGGGCTCTTGAAGAAAAGTGAATACTTCAGCGAAGTTGCCACAAGGCAACCCTTGGTGAGTCATTTAATTCATTTGACGGGTGTTTTGATGAAGCATTATCAAACTGTGAAAAGAGCAGACTCTGGCTTGCAGCAACTAAGGGCAATTGTGCAACAAATTGATGAGGTTGTTTTGCCCTATATGCGCGCCTCCACCACCAATTATTCCATGGCTGACACGTTCCCCAAATTTGGCCATTGGATGGCTTTGCACACCTCGCAATACCAGCAAGCTGGATTCGAAATTAGTCAGAATAACTTTTTGGAATACGTACGCGAGTTTGGCGATTATGAAGCCGCAGCGGCAAGAATTGGTTTGTACGGCCTCCATTTGCGAGATGATTTTTTACCTGGTGATATGGTGGACGTGAGCGGTTCTTCAAAATTATATGATTTTGTATTGCCATATATCGAATCCGTTTATCAAGGTGATGTAGTTGGTATTACGGCTAATGATATTTTACCTATCTCTCGAGCAATACTTGCCGGCCTACTTATTCCTAGAGATGCGAACTCATCATCGACTATACAAGATCAATTTAGCAAATTTGTAAGACTGAGGGAGCATGATTGGATTATGGGAAAAATCATTAAGGATGAATTTCCAAATGTAGACATCGCCTCATATCCAGACTTGAGATTACAGGGGATGGGAGTTAGTGACAAAACTTTGGCCATGTTGGACGTCTATAATGTGAATACGTTCGCAGAAGAGAATAGAATTTCCATCCTAAAATACGCCGGCGGACATAGGCTCGACACGACTTCTAATCCACCTATACAAAATAAATACACGGACCCAGCCCGACTCATGGGTGAATGGGATTTTTTACATTCCTTACCCAGCAATGCGCCAAGAATGGCTATGGATGATTCGGCCATTACTGCTGATCCTCTTATGGCATCAGCTCAAACGATGGGGGCTGTGAGGGAGGTTTTGCAGTTGCCTGCGATGCAGAAAATTATGATAGCAGCATTTAATGGTAAACCCACGAATGTATTAGACCCTCTTGATCCAGACATGTTTGATGAGCATGTGATTTCTTCTATTGTGCATGCCTACATGGAGCAACCTGTCGTTAAAGCGAATTCTCTCGTCAAAAAAACTCAGGTATATGCATTAGTGCGCATCTTAGCCTTCTACTCTATTGCAACTAGAGATACCCTAGATGACGAAATCATTTCGATTTTGGCTAATGGAAATAGTGATCAAATCCAGTCCATGCTGTTTCGCGCCTGGGCTTTCGCATTTGGATTTTTGATACCTAATATAATTTCGCCCCTAATGGATAGTCAGCCTGCCATGAGGGATGAGGCGCTTTCTACACTAGGTTTGGCTGCTTGGTCTATATCGGCTACCTTTGGCGAAGCTGATTATACTAGGAAGGTTGAACGACGTATGCGACGTGGCGGAGAGCCAGTTGGTTTTGATAACTTAATTCGGAATTTGAATAAAGACTTCGGATATAGACATGGTTTTTTATTGGCTCATGGTATGGTTGAGGTGCTTAGGCGAGACGAAATACTTGGATTAACTTTTGCGCCAAAGGTGAATATTAGAATTCCATCCGCCACATATGAGGGGACGTATCAAGATGGAGAGATGGGCATCAAGCGAATGGTTGTCCAGACAGTGTTGGGTCAATCTCCGTCGTTGGAAGCTGCTCGCCATGTCGGAGGCAGTGACATCATTAGCCTTAATAGCGATGGGTTGCAACAAAATTTTGAGCTGACAATGCTTGACTTGAGGAATGCCGGGGGTGAAACGGAGTTCACTATTGGGCGAGAATTTTATATCAAATATTTAAAGAAAGCCCTGCTTATAGATTATCCGGGAGAAGCGTCAGAGGAGTTCGTAAGAAAGCTTGTTAATGAACATGCACTCCTGCATGAATCGTCACATGCCATTGATTATTTGCGTGGTACAGAGGCTATTAACGAGGCCGCTGGCGATCAGGAAGCTTATGCTGAATTGAATACGATGCTAAATACAGGCAAGCCTTTGTATTCAATTATCATGTCTGCCGTGAATGTTTTGGCTCTCAAGCCAGGGGCAGGAATTAACATTGTCCAAAAAAAATACTTACGCATTATTGACACATTATATAATTATGCCCGTGAACACGATGCTGCGGGGTTTGAGAAATTGCCGCAGATAGATTCATCCGAACTTATAGACAATCAAGAAGCCACTATTGCCGCGGTTATGAGCCAGATAGAAGCATTGTTTAACCTAGGTAGCCCAGGCCTATTGGCCTTAGCAGAGTCAGCATTTGTCGATTTATTCAAAACCCAGCCATATATTTTTAAAGATATTATCATCACACCCCACCCCCAAAATGAACTTGACTCAATAGCCAATGTTCAGCCTTACGCCGTTCCAATTGCCGTTAGGATGGCTGGACCTAAGCCTGGAAAACTAACCATATTAAAAAGGCTAATAGCGGCGTCGCATGGTGGGGATATTGCTAATAAAATTACCAAATTACGCTTCATTCGAAATATACTCAGCCAATCCCCAGATGAGCCACAAATAATTAGACAAGCTAAACACGTCGTCACAGCGCATATTAGCTTCATTAATGAATTAATTGCAGCTCGGGATTTTGAGAATGTAGTTAAGCATATAGATGTAGTTCAAACATTATTTGATGAACATAGGCCTTATAACGGTGATCGTGATGCGGCGGTAAGTTTAATCATCACTTACAATAATATAATTGCTAGATTTCACAGCAATCACCTTGAAGGGGTTGACGCATATCAAATCAAGGCTCGGCAATTATTTGATGAAATTTTGCCTCTAGATTCAGATATGACACAGGAAGCAGATCCACTTGTTTCTGGTTACGGCATGTTGGCCAAATCTCATTTAGATCATGGGGCATTTGATAAAGCCAAAGAATATATATTGGAAGCTGATAAACTTTTTAGAGAATATGCCGTACCAAATAAAGGCATGTATTTACAGGCGAGAAATGTGTTTCAAGCCATTGCGAAATTTGTAGACACAAAGGGCGTGTCTAAAGCCGATCAATTACAAATTGCAACACTTGCTGAGCTATATCTGGCTGACTACGGAGATCAGGCGAATCCTGCTGATATTGCTACATTTTCCAAGTACTTTTTGTTGGATGGCGATGGTGCAACCGACAGCGCGTCTAATGCTGAGAATGGATTGGATGACACAACTAGAGTCTCAGAGGTTGCTGAAGCCGTAAGGATGTCGGACACAGGCCTATGGCTTGATAATCTCGGCAGCAAGGATAAGCAAACTCGTGAAGCGGCCATTGAGGGGTTGATTGAATTAGAAGACAAGCCAGATGCTTTGGCTAACACATTAAGACAAAAACTAGAGGATCAAACGGGTGGTGGGTATGTGAAGGTTGTCGCAATATTGAGGGCCTTGTCTAGTTTTGAGGTTCTTGAGAATGATGTCATTGAGCAAATCGCTTTAAGTTTGAGCAATAAAAAATTTAAACGTATTCGCGAAGAAGCGGCTAGAACGCTCATAACCTTGTCTAGTAAGAATCCGCATGCAAGTATAGCTATTTTGAAACTTATCACTACTGACTATACAATTTATCATGAACTCCGAAGGTTTATCATTAAAGAGATTGTAGCCAGGGGTTATTCAGCTACAAAGAATATACGTATATTAAAAAAGATTATGCTAAACGACCCTAATCAAGAGTCTATTGAACTCATATTGAGGGAATTACCCAAATTACACAAATATGCGGTTGATGTCTATGTGGAGGGGTTGTCGCGTAGTGACGCTAGATACAGTCTTGACATCATTAAGGGACTAGAAAATCTCAAAGCCGAGGCAATTGACGCAAGCGATACTCTACAGGCAATCATTAAAAGTGAGCCTGATAGTGAGATGGGCAAGGCAGCCTTGCAAGTATATAAAAATCTGCAGGGTCATATATCAGGGGACGTGCCCATGAGCTCCAACCACTATCGCATTAGGCCGCATGATCTCAAAATCGTTCCTGGCAAAACTGCAAAGCTTAGACGTGAAGATGCAAGCGCTGTTCTCAGATCAATTGAGATTGGTGAGGATAGCGATCAAAGCTGGGGCGACACCCTGGTTTGGGTCACACATTTAATTGATGGTGATGATTACAGGACTCAGTCGAAGTTCATTAATAGACTTGTGCAAATAGAGAAAAACAAGGGCAAGTCCGTCCTAATTGATGAATTGGAGCCATGGTTTTTGTCTATAATTGCATTCATCGACAATTTGCCTGAGAGCACTGATTTGACTCAAGAACTGTATAATGCTGCTCAATTAGCACTTGAATACTATGAACCCGAGGAAGTGGTTGATGATAGCGATGAATTAATTGTTCAGATAAGCGATCCTGCAGGGCAATGGGTTAGGGATTTGAGAAGTTCAGACAATGCAGTTAGAACTGAAGCGGTGAGACTGCTTAGCGACAGAGAATTTCATTCAGAAGATTTGGCTTCAGCGCTGACCTCTATGTTAAGGACCCAAGGAGATTATCGTGATAATGGTGTGGTGGAAGCATTGGAAGTATTGGCCGCTTTTGAATATCCTGGCAGCGCCTATTTAGAAGAGATTAGAGAAAGTTTATTTGATGATCGATCTGAGGATATTGTTGTACAGGCCATCAAAACTTTGTCCGAGTTGGCTGGTACGAATCCGACAGCTGCCCAAATACTTGTCCGTGAAGTTATGGAGAATGGTGAGTTTGATAAAGAATTTCGGACATTGGTTCTGCAGCATATCCTAGAGCATGGGCACCTCTCTAAAGAGGTCTTGGTTCTTTTAAAAAGGTCTATAAAAAAAGAGCAATCTCCCCAAGTTATGCAGTATTTACTAGACAATCTCCCAATCTTACATAAGCATGCCGCAGTAGTTTATCTCGCCGGCCTTGAGCGTGATGATGGTATATATATATTAAACATCATCAATGCCTTGGGTTCAATGAAGCTGAACTCCATAGACGCCTTAGGCGCTTTAAATAAATTGGCTAACAACGGAACGAGCCACGAAATCAGAAGTGTAGCTCAACGCAACTATGCAATTATTGCAGATGGCCTATTGGCAACTGAGCCAATTGAATCTAGGCAATATCGCGTTAGGAATAATGGCGATATTTCTTTTAAACGCCGGGTATGGCTACGCGCAAAAGCGCAATCCTTATTGGATTCAATAGAGGTAGACGATCCAGATTTGGTGAATAAAGTTTTGGCCGTTTCGCACATAATTGATGGAGACAATTACGAAATCCAAGCCAATTTTATAAATCAACTTTTGGACATGGACGAACAAAATGGAATACCTGTCATCATAGATGAGTTGGAGCCCTGGCTTGTGTCTATAGTCACTTTTTTTGAAAACTTAACGCGCGACCCAGGCATAGACATGACCGCATTGTACGAAGTCGCACAAGACGCCCTCAATTACCTCGAATCCTTTGAATCTGAAGACTTGCCTAATGAGCCTGGGCGCATGGCACCGCCAAAGATCATTGACCTAGATAAACAAGTTGTGAACGCAAGGGCGTTAGATCAATTGATTCAGGACATTGCGCTTGACCTTCAGGGACAAATTTTTAGAGACGATGGGCGTATGGTGCGCATAGACGCAGGCTTGGCTGGGGACGTGATGTATATGGCTGGCGACGATGGGCTGGTATCAACTCAGGACATAATGCGATCTCAGGCTGAACGCCGAACTAAGCCAGACATTGATCTTGATTATGTTTATTATTTTGAAAGCACACCTCCCAGGGGTCCTGAAATTGATTTGGAGGAGTATATTAGTGGTCACTTCCGCAAAAGAGTCATGGCAATACCCGACTACAAAAAAGTATTTGCTCAGCCAGAGATTGCTGGCATTCATCAAAATATATCTTTTATGGAAATGAATGCACTCTTGTTGGCGCAAACTCATAGGGATTACTTTGACCCGCAGCATAGCCAAGATGATTCAGCTAAGCAAAAATCCAGAAGACTTTTGATGTTAGCTAAAATATTTGGCGAACAATTAAGCACCTCAGCCGCTGCAATCAAATTAGTAATCGAGCGAGATAATCCCATGTATGAATCCATTGAAAGCGAAGCGAGCATTTTGGACTTCGTGGCTGAGATGAGGGCATATTTTGATATGAAAAGAAACGAGGGTAATTGGCTTGATATTTTATTCACGCAGGGCATGCATGCTTTTTTGAGCAATCCAGTCAACTTTGCCAATATGCAAACCGAAACACCTGCACTCATCCAAGCCATCACCCAAAAATACGACACATTCAGAAATGGCACTCGAATGACTAATCGTTTGGCGTTCCCAAGAGAATTGGGTTCAATGCGAGAAAATAATTCTTTGACGGAGCTAGAATTGGTTTTGCCTGATGTTGTATCGCGTAAAGAATATCATGGTGAAATGCTGTCACTGGTCGTGGCTGGTAGCCGATATGCAGGTGTGCAGATTATTGGTGATGATGAAGTTATTGTGCGCGATCAGAATGAAAATACTAGAACATTGCATGTGACGTCTAGGCCACGTGGTGCGCCTACAAATAGATTGGTTGATTTTGATGCTGTGCCAAATCTACAACAAATATTTGATGAGTTTGATTCCTTTATTGAGGGGCTTATGGCTGATACAAGTAAGACACATCGATTTGAGATATTGTTTGAGAAGGTTTTGGACCAAGGGCAAAAAGATGCTGAGGGGTTAGCTAAATATCTTTCAGTTAAAAAAGGCAATGTTGATGTGAGGGTTGGATTCTTTGAGGGTAAGCAGCCTCAATTCACTAATGAGGATGGAGTTGTTCGTGTGGTGGTTTTGAGCGATAAGACGGCACAAGCGGAGCGCTCTAAGCCTGCACTCCAATTACCCAGCGGAAACGTATCGTTATTAATTGCGCAAAAATTTGATGTGAGTTCAGAAGTGACGGATATAGCCAGGACTGTCATCGCGGCTATGGAATTACATCGTTATGAGAAGGCTGAAGACGCTATCAGAGCTTATGACGAAAGCCCCGCTTTGCAAAGCTCGATTAAAGCAGGTGATAGAGCAGGTCTCACTAAAGCTCTAATGCATATGCATACATTGCCAGCGGAAATCGAACAAAGAATTGTTGCCATCACCGCCATTCAAAAATTTCCTGTCCTACGACGAATGCTCAGAAACACCTTGGCCGCAGCGGCCCGATTGGCTTCGACCGTTTTGTGGTCAGCTTAACCGGTTTACAGTCAAAATCTTTGCTGGGAGATCCCTGCCTGCCGACAGGCAGGGTCACGCTCCTGCTACGCGGGCCTCACGAGAGAGTGTCGAGTTTTGTGTGTCCAAAGCACTCTTCTTAAGTTTACTTAGTCATCCTGAAGCACTGCGCCTGTCTGTCGGCAGACAGGGAGCAAGAGCTGTAAGGATCTCCCAGAATGCTTTTAAACTCAATAAAAGAAACCTATTACAAGTTTTTTTTGCTGTTAGATTCTTACGCCATCTGCTACGCGATGGCTCAGAATGACGCTGTTAGAATAATTCATTTCAGACACACAGAATTGTACATTCTCCTCACGATGGCGTGGACTTTACTATGCGGGGATTGGGATGGCGCGGGTATTGCTGTGTGAGGTTTACGGAGATGCGTGACGTGGGATTTATTCGAGCTTGTAAATGGGGCGTAAAGTGTCTACAATTGGGGGCTTATTTGATTGCGGGGAGAGAGTGTTATGCAGCAGCGAGTTGAAAGAGTTAAGAGTTTATTGATACGTGAAGTATCAAATGTAATATTAGAAGAGATTCAAGATAAAGACATTGGTTTTGTGACTGTGATTCATGCAGATGTTTCAAGAGACTTGAGATCTGCGCGTATTTATTATAGCGTTTTGGGCGATGAGGATGTTCAAAAAACGACTGAAATCGCTATGAAAAGACATGCTAAACAAATCAAATTTTTGGTCAATAATCGTATTAATTTACGTTATGCTGTCCAATTATTATTAATACGTGAAAGTGGCGCTGAACATGCTGTTAAGATTCAATCCATATTGGAAGATATAAAAGAAAAGCTGCCAAATCATACATTTGAAGAGCCTGAAGAACCATTAGATGAATCTACCCCGAATAGTGATGAACCCAAACCCACAAGCTGAATCCCCTTTTAATGGTTTGTTATTAGTAGACAAACCATATGGTTATACCAGTCATGACGTAGTTGCGGATGTGCGTTATGCGCTGAAGATCAAAAAAGTTGGCCATGCTGGAACCTTAGATCCTATGGCCACAGGCCTACTCATTATTATGCTGGGCAAGGCCACGCGCTTATTCGATCAATTGAGTGGTTCCAATAAAACATATGAAGGCATGTTCACCTTGGGCGTTAAAACAGACTCGGGTGATCTCGACGGCCGCATAGAAAGCCTGATCGAACCACCACAGGTGTCTAGAGAGCAAATTGATACGGCCTTTGAACGTTTTAGCGGCACTTATATGCAAACGGTTCCTAGCTATTCTGCAGTCAAAATCAAAGGCAAAAAAGCATATGCTATGGCCCGGCAAGGCTTGGAGTTCAAGCGTCCGTCACGTAGCGTTAAGATTAAAGACTTTGAATGTTTGAATATTCATGAAGATGATATATGGTTTCGCGTGCATGTTAGCACGGGGACCTATGTGAGAGCCTTGGTTGAAGATGTGGCTAAGGAATTGGGCACGATAGCAACATTATCTAGCCTAAGGCGTATAGATATTGGTGATAAAAAAATTGAGCGAGCCTTGACGGTGCAAGATGTGAAGCGAATGAGCCAGGCTGAAGTTTTGGCCCATATGATACCCATCAGCGAAGCATTGCCACAGCCCAAAAACGACTTCGCTTTCCAGCCAGCCGGCACGCAATGACCGAAAGTGCCGTTTAAACGAGCATTAGTATGACAAAAATTTGTTTGGGCACTTCAAGATTTCCAAAGCTAGAATCTTCTTCGATATGTCTGGGTGTTTTTGACGGGGTTCATTTAGGCCATGCCGCAATACTAAAACACGCCATTAAGAAGTCTAAACAAGCGAATATCCCCTCTGCTGTAATTACCTTTGACCCAAACCCAATCACTATACTCAAAAGTAGTGGGAGGCACTCGTCCCTAATGTCATTGAGCAGTCGCATAGCTCATTTGAGCTCATTTGGCTTTGACTATGTTTTAGTGATCAAATTCACACCAACTTTTGCCAAATTAAGCGCCCTGGACTTTTTGAACCAACTCTTACATAAGCGCTTGGGCGTGAAATCGATATCTGTGGGCAATAATTTTAGATTCGGGCATAAGGCCAAGGGTGATGCAGCTTTTTTAACCAATTGGTGTCAAGCCACAAGAATCGCTTTACATACATCTAAATCTGTAAAAAGGAACAAGATCGTGATTTCTTCCACAAGAATCAAAAAAGAAATTGAAGCGGGTTTTATTTTGTCAGCCAATCGATTATTGGGCAAGGCATTCGGCCTTAAGGCCTTGGTTATTAGAGGTAGGGGGCAGGGTAAAAGGCTCGGTATTCGAACGGCCAATATTGATATTGCACCTTTTGTCCGACCTAAGCAAGGCGTGTACGCGGGTTTGGCAGTTGTTAATGACCTCAAGTACTTAGCAGCCATACAAATGGGCGATAAATTAACGCATGGGATTAAAGGCCATTATTGTGAAGCACATATTATAGGACTTAATAAAGATATTTATGGTCAAGAAATATGCATATTCCCGATTAAGTACTTAAGAGTGAATAAAAGATTTGGACAGGAACCTGATCTAATTGCTCAAATCTTGAAGGATATTGAAAGCACCAAACTTTACTTCAATAAGCAAATCAGGTATACTGGTCAACTTAATCAAATAGACAAAACGCTGGATTGTGATGAACGACTAACTGAAAAGTCATCAAAAAAAGGAAGCCAAAACTCATGTCTTTGACAAAAGAAGCTAAAGCCGAAATCATTAAAGACTTTGGTGGGGCTGCAAACGATACAGGCTCAGCCCGTGTCCAAATTGCTATTCTCACACAAAGAATCAATACACTAGGTGATCACTTTAAAGTTAACGCCAAAGATAATCATTCTCGTCGAGGCTTATTAATGCTCGTATCTAAGAGAAGGCGCCTACTTAATTACTTACGTGATCAACATCACAGCGTATATCAAGAAGTATTAGAACGTCTTAAACTTCGCAAATAATCCACACAATAGAAGAGAAAAATAATGGAAACTAAAGAAAATAGAATAGAGATTGGTGATGAGACACTCATTGCCAAAAATGGTCATATTGCACGTCAAGCACATGGTTCTGTCACACTTCAATACGGTGAAACCGTTCTTTTGGTAGCTGTTTGTACCGCCAAGGACATAAGAGAAGGCCAAGATTTTTTCCCTCTCACAGTTGAATATCAAGAAAAGGCTTATGCAGGCGGAACTATTCCTGGCGGCTTTTTCAAAAGAGAAGGAAGAGCTAACGAAAAAGAGATATTGGTTTCCCGGCTAACAGATCGCCCTATTCGTCCTTTGTTTCCAAAACAATATTTAAACGAAGTTCAAATCGTCGCTCAAGTACTATCAAGCGATGGAATTAATGACCCCGATGTACTGTCAATCAATGGTGCTTCAATTGCCTTGATGTTGTCAGATGCTCCTTTTTTAGGACCTGTCGGTGCGGTTCGCGTGGCTGAGGTTGATGGCCAGTTTGTTATTAATCCGTCGTATGAAAAATTAGCTACAGCTACATTAGATTTGGTTGTCGCTGGTACTCGTGATGGTGTGACAATGATTGAATCTGAAGCAGATCAAATATCTGAAGCACGCATTATCGAAGCTCTCAAACATGGCCATGAAGCTATTATCAAAATAATAGACTTCCAGCTTGAGTTTGTTAAAGGTATTTCTAGAGATAGCATTGTTGTTGAAGAGCCTGTAGTGAATCAAGCTTTAGTTGAAGCGATTCGCAAAGTGGCTGTGCCTGCATTTGCTGAAATCAATCAACCTAAATCAAAAGAAGTTCGGGATGCTGATATTAAGGCCTTGAATAAAAAATTGATTGCAGAATTGGTTGTTGATGATTGTGGCTTTGGCGCTAGTGCAGTTAAAGAAATTGTACACGATATTGAATCTGAAACGGTTCGCAACTTAATGCTTGATGATAAAAAAAGAGTTGATGGTCGTGCATTGGACGAAATTCGCGATATTAATTGCGAAATCGGCTTCTTGCCACGTACGCATGGATCAGCTGTTTTTACACGTGGACAAACTCAAAGTTTGGGAGTTGTCACGCTTGGAACGTCTAGAGACGAGCAAATTATTGAGTCTTATCAAGGCCGATCTAATCGTCACTTCATGTTGCATTATAATTTTCCCCCCTATTCTGTAGGCGAAGCTCGTATGATGAGAGGCCCAGGACGCAGAGAAATCGGTCATGGTGCTTTGGCTTGGCGTGGATTGCATGGCGTTCTTCCTTCAAAAGAAGAATTTCCATACACGATTCGTTTGGTCTCAGAGATTCTAGAATCTAACGGTTCTTCATCTATGGCGAGCATATGCGCTGGATCTTTAGCTTTGCTTGATGCAGGTGTGCCTATCAAGGCGTCTGTTAGCGGCATTGCTATGGGCTTGGTTAAAGATGGCGAACGTTGGTCAGTGCTTTCGGATATTGCTGGAGTTGAAGATCATCTCGGTGATATGGATTTCAAAGTTGCTGGAACAACAGCTGGCATCACGACTTTGCAATTAGACATTAAGCTCAAAGAAGGTCTTGATTTTACTATCTTAGAAAAAGCATTGGAACAAGCTAATCAAGGCCGTATACATATTTTGAGCAAAATGACACCTGTCATCAATGCTCCAAAAGAAGAATTATCACCCTATGCACCTAGAATTAAGCATATCAAAGTTAATCCCGAAAAAATCAGTGAAATTATCGGGCCTGGCGGTCGTATGATACGCAAAATTTCTTCTGAATCAGGTGCTGAAGTAGAAATTGGTGATGACGGAACTGTCAAAATCATAGCTCGCGATCAAGTCGCTGGAGATAAGGCTATTGCCCTTATTCAAGAAATCTCTAAAGAAGCTAAAGTTGGCCAAGAATATACAGCTACTGTCAAACGCATTATGCCGTTTGGCGCTTTCTGCGAAATACTACCTGGTAAAGATGGCTTATTGCATATCTCCGAAGTATCACATGAATACATTTCTAGCATTGATGAAGCAGTCAAGATTGGTGATGTTTTGAAAGTGAAGGTAATTGAAATTGATGCTCAAGGCAGAGTTAATTTGTCTGCAAAAGTATTGATGGAAGCTCCTGAGGGAGGTGCAGCAACTCCTCCTAAAAAGAGTTTTGCCAAAGACGGGGGTCGTAATGCGCAACGTAAAGATCAGAGTTCAGAGAGAGCTCAGCGCTAAAGATACTCCGCTTCCTCAGTATCAAACTGAGGGCGCAAGCGGAATGGATTTATGTTCTTCTGAAACAGAAGAGATTGTTCTTAAGCCTGGCCAAATCAAATTAATCTCAACAGGGATTCGCGTCGCAATCCCTTTGGGTTATGAAATCCAAATCAGGCCCAGAAGCGGGCTAGCCCTTAAGCATGGTATTAGCATGGTTAATTCTCCTGGCACAATTGATAGTGATTACCGTGGAGTCATTGGCTTAATCGTTATTAATCATGGCGATAATGATTTTGTAATCGCGCCCGGAATGCGCATAGCTCAAATGGTTGTTCAAGAAGTCATTCAGGCTATATGGCAAGAAGAAGGCGACTTGGATAATACAAATCGATCCGAAGGTGGCTTTGGCCATACAGGTAATTGAGATTGATCTCTGAAAAGAAACTCAATGAAATCGTCGCATTTTCCTGGCTAGTTGCATCCGGCCTGCTTTTTTTATGCCTAATCTCACATAATCCCAATGACATAGCTTATCTAAGCTCACAACCCAATACACCTTTAGACAATTATGTAGGCATAGCAGGAGCTTACGTTTCATGGGCCATGCTTTCAGTGATAGGCAAAGGCTCTTATTTTATTGTGGGTCTATTTGTTTTTTGGGCTTTGACACAATGGTCTGAGAGAAAGCATTTATCACCATGGCTAAGGATTTTGTCCTGCGGTTTATTCTTCTTGGCATCCTGTTCCACATTAACTTTATTAGCCGGGCCCATTGTCTCTGATCAATTTCAAGTTGGGGGTATAACAGGCTATTTTGTTGCCGCAGTCTTAAATCAAGTTTTTGGCCAGGCAGCCATTATTGTTTCTTTGGCATTGTTCTTTTTAGCCTTAATCCTAGCAACTGAATTCATGATATTCACCATGTCTTTGGCTGGAATTAATTGGATTCAAAATCACTTAGTTGAAACCTTAATTGATCGAAAAGAGATCATTATGACCTATATTGCAGAACTCAAAGAAAAGCGAGCTGAAATAAAAGAGCCGCCGAAGCCCAAAGTCAAAATAAAGGGCGTGCGTGTTGCTAAAGCCACGGCTGAGGAGCCCGAAGACGGAGTTCTTGAAAAAGCCAAAAAATCACTTTTTAGAAAAAAAACTGAGCCGAAACCTGACGAGTATGAAGATGTTAAGGTGAAAATCAAAACTGTTAAAAAGCCTCCAGTTAGCAAGCCTAAAGCCACACCTGTCGTTTCTGCCGGGGGTGATTACACATTACCGGACATTAACTTATTGGTGGATCCAGTCGTGGAGGGATCGGCCGCGGATGCCAGTAAATTAATCGAAGAACAATCGCGCATTTTGGATGACACAATGAGTGACTTTGGCATTGATGCTAAGGTTGTCGAAGCCGAACAAGGCCCTGTGATCACGCGCTTTGAACTCAAGCCGGGTAGTGGCGTCAAGCTACAAAAAATAACAGCCTTACAAGATAATATTGCTTTGAATTTGCAGGCGACAAGTGTGCGGATTCTGGCTCCAATCCCTGGCAAACCACGCATCGGTATCGAGGTTCCTAATAGTGACAAGCAAATGGTATTTCTTAAAGAGGTTTTAGAGTCCGACGAAATGCAGGCCATGGAATCCACGTTAGCGTTTGTGATTGGTAAAGATGCGGCGGGCGCGCCCATGATTGCCGATTTGGATCAATTACCACATCTCTTGATTGCTGGAAGCACGGGTTCGGGCAAAACAGTTTGCATGAACACCATCATAATGAGCATGCTCTATAGAGCAACGCCTGATGAAGTTCGATTCATTATGATTGATCCCAAAATGGTGGAATTAATTAATTATAATGGCTTGCCGCATCTTTTGACTCCCGTTATCACGCAAACGGATAAGGTTCCTGCTGTTTTGAATTGGCTGGTTAGTGAAATGGATAGACGTTATAAAGTACTATCCAAATCAGGAGCGCGTGAAGTTGAAATATATAATGAACGTTTAATTGAAAAGAATTTGGATATAGAAAACGAAGAAGACAAGTCACAACCCATGCCTTATATCGTTTGCATAATTGACGAATTAGCCGATTTGATGATGGCGCAGGGCAAAGAAATCGAATTCACCATCACACGTTTGGCGCAGTTGGCACGGGCAGTTGGCATTCATATGATTCTCGCTACTCAAAGGCCATCTGTTGACGTGATCACGGGTGTTATTAAGGCTAATTTTCCTGCCCGTATCGCCTTTCAAGTTACCTCTAAGGTTGATTCACGCACCGTTTTGGATCAGAATGGGGCCGATGCATTACTGGGTAAAGGCGATTTGCTATATATGGATCCTAGAAAATCACATTTAACTCGTGGTCAGGGCGCCTGGGTCACGGATGCCGAAATCAATGCAACCGTTGATAGTGTCAAGGCTCAAAAAGAGCCTGTTTATCACGAAGAGATAGCAAAAGCTGCCAGTGTTAAAAAAGAAGAGGGTGGCAAAGATTTTAGACAAGATACTCAATATGTACGTGCATGTGAGGTGGCGGTTGCATCTGAACAAGCTTCTGTTTCGATGTTGCAAAGAAAACTGGGATTGGGTTACACTCGTGCTGCGCGATTAGTTGATATGATGGAAGAAGATGGTATTGTTGGAGCTTATCGAGGCTCTAAAGCGCGTGAAGTTTTGATGGATACAGAAGAGCTAAGAGCTCATTTTTTAGGTGAATCAGAAGCCGCAGATGACGACGACGAAGAGGTTGAAGGAGTTGAAGCCGCGGTAAGCCAAGTGGAAGAAGATTATGACGATACAGAATAACGAAATTGACCCAAAAGCATTAGGCACTAAGTTTCGCTTAGCTCGTGAAGCTTTGAAATTCTCTTTAGATGAAGTTAATCAACAAGTTCGTATACATACTAATTCTTTAGCGAATATAGAACGGGGTGAGTTTAATGATTGGCCAGGTGGCAGTATATATGGCAAAAGTTTTGTGCGTAAGTATGCCGATTTTCTAAAAATGAATACGTCTCAAATTATGTCCGAGTTTGATCAGGTGGGGGTCAAGGAAAGACGTGTTGATTTGCGTATCGGGAATGAAAAAAGCAAGCATCAGGGGGCCGGCGTCAAAGCAACATGGGTGATGATGCGGCGCTATAGAAAATTAGCGCTTAATATTCTTCTCGTCGTCATTGTTATTATGGTGTCTTTGGGCGTTTTGCTCGGAGTTGTTAAGGCATTCAAATTCATTGGTTCTGTTATTCATGATAAACGTATAGAAATGGCCGCAAGGCCCAAGCCTGTAAAGGTAGCGAAGAAGACAGCGCCTGCTATTGTGAAAAATAAACCCAAAGCAAAGGTTGAGACCAAAGTTAAAGCGGTTGTCGAGCCCATACCAAAAATCGTCAAGACGACTACACCAAATACTAAACCCCAAAGCGTCGCCGCTGATACCGAAGAAACAATCCCAAGCGCCTATTTGAATAGTCATGAATTGGGTAATTTTCCAAAAATCCGCAAGCAAGATCCTCTCATATTAGAGGTTAGGGCAACAGTGGACGTATGGATGAAGTTAACCGCCGATGGTAAGGTTTTGTTTGAAGAAATACTCAAAAAAGGTGCCTCCGAAAGATGGATAGCTGATAAAGATTTGCTAGTTAAATTTGGTCGACCTGAAGGCGTGTTGCTAACTTTAAATGGTTATAGTCTAGGTAAGCCCGGCGATGGACAGGCGAAGCATATACGCCTAACTAGGTCCGGCCTAGCTAACGCACAATGACACGATCAATGCCCAGCGTGGGATTATTGTCATTAGGTTGCGCGCGCAATTTGGTTGATTCAGAAATAGCGCTTGGAGGCCTAATCCAAAAGGGTTATCCCTATTGCTCTGATGTGAACGCGGCGTCTATTGCCATAGTTAATACCTGTGGTTTTACTCAAGACGCTAAACAAGAATCCATTCAGGCAATTCTTGAATTAGCCGAATTAAAAAAAACAGGCCATATCCAAATGCTCATTGTTATGGGCTGCCTATCTCAACGTTATCCGGAAGAAATTGCCGCTGAAATCAACGAGGCTGATATCATTCTAGGCACGGATAGTTTTGCGGATTTGGACACCATTATTCGTGCGCATAGCAAAACCACTATTATCAAGTCTGTTCCAAGACCCAAATTCTTACCCTTTGCAGCCTTAAGTAAACAGCCTTTAACCCCCAAGCATTTTACCTATATCAAAATAAGTGAAGGTTGCATTAATGCCTGCTCTTATTGTGCCATCCCCTCCATGAAGGGCAAGCATCGCTCCAGAACTATTGATGATATTGTGCTTGAAGCAAAACAGAGGACAGCGTCAGGTGATTTGAAGGAAATTAATTTAATTGGGCAAGATACCGCGGCTTTTGGTTGGGATATGAATAAACAATTTCTTTTACCTGAATTATTAGAGGCTTTAGCAATCGCGTGTCCTGAAACATGGATAAGGCCTTTGTATGCACACCCAGCACATATTCAACCAAAATTAATTGATGTGATGAACAAGTACACCAATATTTGTAATTATATAGATGTCCCTATTGAGCACAGCCACCCAGACATGCTGAAGCGTATGAATCGTGGCATAACTCGCATTGAGCAAGACAAAATATTGCACTCACTTCAAAAATCCGTACCTAATTTAACGCTGAGAACAGCCGTTATTGTGGGGTTTCCCGGCGAAACTGAAGCTGAATTTGAGGACTTGTTAGATTGCATGCGCGAAATCGAATTTGATCGTTTGGGATCATTTGTCTATTCCAAAGAAGAGGGGACTAGAGCCTTCGACATGGGCGAGCAAATACCAGAAGAATTAAAGCAAGAGCGTTTTGGTCGTGTGATGGAGTTGCAGGAGTCGATTTCGTTAAAAAAGAATCAAAAAAAGATAGGCCAAGTTATGGACGTTCTAGTCGAAGAGGAGTCCAAGCCCGAAGCTTTGTTTATAGGGCGTTCTGAGGGCGAAGCCCCAGAAGTTGACGGTCAAGTCTTAATCAAAACAGATAAGTCTTTACCCATAGGGCAATTCGCCAAAGTCCGAATCACCGACGCCTTTGCACATGACTTAAGCGGCGTTTTGGTTAACTAGACATATACCGTCATTGCGAGGCCGTTTTTTGGCCGCGGCAATCTAGACTCAATTAGATGCCGAATGTTGAGCGTTGGAATATCGTCATTGCGAGGCCGTTTTTTGGCCGCGGCAATCTAGACTTAATCAGATGCCGAATGCCAAGTTTTTATTGTTAGATTAATTATCACTCTTAGATTGCCACGTCACTTGCTTCACGTTCCTCGCCTGTCTGCCGACAGGCAGGCAATGACGTTGTTATAATAAAATTCAATACATAGGTTAAACATGACGCCAGCAAATTTAATCACATACTCACGTATAATCCTTTCATTTATTTTTATTTACTGCATTGTCCAATATACTTTGATATGGAATATTGCCGCGTTACTTGTTTTTATTCTGGCGGCTTTGACTGATTATTGGGATGGCTCTGTCGCTAGGGCGCTAAATCAAGTTTCGCCTTTTGGAGCTTTGATGGATCCAATCGCAGATAAGGTTTTGAACTTTTCGGCTTTTTTTGTTTTTGCTCATTTGGCACTATTGCCTTATTGGATTGTCTGGGCTATGTTATTTCGCGAAATAGCAGTCACTGTGTTTAGGCTATGGGTTGTGAAGCATTCGGGTCAAGTGATAGCAGCTCAATTCTTGGGCAAGCTTAAAACAGTTGTTCAAATGATTTTAATTTTTTGGTTTATATTCATACTGATATTTAGCCTACCGCACAAGCAAGGCTTTTTGCATATTCTGAATACCACTCTTGTTTGGCTGACGTTTTTAATCACGCTATATAGCGGGATATTGATATTCATTCAGTCAGGTGCAAAACATGCTAAATAAAAAGGTAGTTCAATACTTAGCATCCGTTGGCGGGGTGGGTTATTGCCCCAAGGCATCGGGCACCGCTGGTAGCTTGGTGGCTGTGATCATATTTGCTTTTATGGCAACGACAACAATTGCTATAACAACTTTATTATTATTGTGGGTTGGATTGGTGATATGCAAGGCTTCGCAAGAAGTATTCAAGAAGCATGATCCTAAAGAATTTGTTTTGGATGAAGTCGTTGGAATGGGTTTGGCATTAATCGCAATTCCTTTGAATTGGAAGTATTGGATTGCAGCTTTTGTACTTTTTCGCTTTTTTGATATTTTGAAACCTCTGGGGATACGCAAGCTAGATGAATGGGGCCATCCGCATGCCATTATGTGGGATGATGTTTTGGCTGGCATATATGCCAACTTAGTTTTGCGTGCCCTCATGCATTGGACCGCCTTTTGATGTCAAAAGGAAAACCAATTGCCGAAATAATCAATATAGGCACTGAATTACTAATAGGGTCTTCACTCAATACGCATCAGCAATATTTAAGCCAAAAGCTTTTTGAACATAGCATTCCCTTATATCGCACGCATGTTTGTGGCGATAATCCGCAGCGCTTGTCTCAAATTTTGGGCGAAGCCTTGCCCAGAGCTAATATCATTATTTTGACAGGTGGCTTAGGTCCAACAGCAGATGATATCACTATTACTTGTGTGGCCAAATACTTTGGGCTGACCTTAGAAACGCATGCACGGACCTTAAAGCGAATTCAAGCTATTCTCAAATCTAAAAATATACAATTGTCGCAGGAGTTAGCGTCACAATGCGAATTGCCCAAGGGTTGCGAAGTCTTTGACAATGCAGTTGGCTCAGCACCTGGTTTGGTGATTAAAGTCATTATATGCAATGAGCCAAAGTATGTGTATTTATTGCCAGGCCCACCCAGTGAACTCAAACCAATATTTGAACAAAGTTGTTTGCCACATTTGCGGAGCCATTTTGATTTAAGTAAAAACAAAATCATGCTCAAACGTTTGTTTTTCCCTTGTGCCATAGAAACAGATGTAGCCGATCGACTTGGCGTGTGGCTAAATTCAGCTTGGCCGCAAGTTGTAGGTATTTATGCTAAGCCAAGCGCGGTTGAATTAGCCTTGATGGCTTCTGGAGAAACTAAAGAATTGTGTCAAAAGAGGCTGCATCATTTGAACAAAAGTATTCAATCAAAGTTTAGGCAAAGCGTCATATTAGAAGATGGTCACGAATTAGCTTCCAAAATTGGACAGCTTTTAAAAGCAGCTAAGCAACGCTTGGGCTTAGCTGAGTCCTGTACGGGTGGTTTGATTTCACAAATGATCACCGAAACACCCGGCTCTACAGAATACATGCAGGGCGCCGTTGTTGCTTATGCGAATTCAATCAAAACCGAGGTATTGGGTGTGTCAAGCGCGACTATTGAAGCGAATGGGGCGGTGAGCGCTGACATTGCACGAGCCATGTCAAAAGGTGCTGTTTTAAGGCTTAAAAGTGATTGGGGCCTCTCCACAACTGGAATAGCCGGGCCAAGTGGGGGTAGTCAAAAAAAACCCGTGGGCACAGTTTATATTGGACTCACATTTAAGAACAAATCTCACGTTTATTTAGCCAAATTTAGCGGAAATCGTACCCAAATTCAACAAAAAGCCACACATTTAGCCCTAACTTTACTTCTTTATCACTTGGCCAAAAAGCCCATTCTCGGACCCAATTCTTTGCTTCGGGTTAAAAAAGTCATTTAACCCTAAATTGATGCGTTTTCACTTGTTTTCTTATGCATAATTTCGGATAATAACAGTCAAAAATTGAGGGGTAAAGAAGCCATGGCATTAAAATCAGCGACAAAAGTAGCAAAAGCACCAATCAAAATACAAAAAAGAGACGATAAAAAAACATCCGCAGAAAGCAAAGCCAAAGCACTTGATTCTGCATTAGCTGAAATAGAAAAAGCGTTTGGTGAGGGTTCAATTATGACACTTGGCAAAGCTGCTAAGCGCGACTATGATGCGATTTCAACAGGTGCCATGGCTTTGGATATAGCCTTAGGCATAGGTGGTGTTCCAAGAGGTAGAATCCTTGAGGTATTCGGCCCAGAGTCTGGTGGTAAAACGACATTATGTTTGAGCATTGTTGCTCAAGCTCAAAAAAAAGGTGGCGTCGCTGCTTTTATAGATGCAGAGCACGCCTTTGACCCAACTTACGCCAAGTCTCTAGGTGTTGATTTGGATAAATTGCTTATATCGCAACCAGATACTGGAGAGCAGGCTTTACAAATAGGCGAAATGTTAATCAAGTCCAATGCGGTTGATTTAATCATTGTTGACTCTGTGGCCGCACTCACACCCAGAGCCGAAATTGAAGGTGATATTGGTCAATCACATGTTGGATTACAAGCCAGGTTAATGAGTTCGTCACTTAGAAAATTAACAGGCTCTATTTCCAAATCTAAAACATGTATGATTTTTATCAATCAAATACGTGAAAAAATCGGTGTGATGTTTGGTAATCCAGAAACAACACCGGGTGGTCGTGCATTGAAGTTTTTCTCGTCAGTGCGCATAGACATTCGTCGCATTGCAACATTGAAGAAACAAGATGAAGCTGTGGGCACAAGGGTACGTGCCAAAATAGTAAAAAATAAAGTCTCAGCGCCATTCCGACAAGCTGAATTTGATTTATTATTCACTGAAGGCGTTTCTCATATTGGATCCGTTTTAGATATGGCCGCTGCCAAAGCTATTACCAAGCTAAGTGGTAGTTGGGTTATTTATGGTGATCAAAAATTGGGTCAAGGTCGGGAGAATGCAAGACTGTTCTTAAAAGAAAACCCAGAGCTATTGCAAGAGATTGAAGACAAAATCTATTTAGCAATCGAGGCTGAATCAATAGCAACAGAAGCTTAGAACATCATATATTACAATGGCTTACGTAGGCCATATCTATCATTCAAGGAGACCTTCTGTTAGCAGGCAGTCTCCTTGAATGATAGAACTATTTCCTATAAACGATTATCACCTTAGCTAATATCAAAAAGACAAAAAAATACGACTACCTACAATAAGGATATGATTATTAATATATAAATATGAATACAGATAAGCTACGTAAACTATATATTGATTTCTTCAAGTCTAAAGACCATAAGTACTTTGACTCTGATAGCCTTGTGCCCACTAATGACCCCACATTATTGTTTACGGGTGCTGGCATGAATCAATTCAAGCCCTATTTTCTAGGGCTTAAGAAAGATGTCACGCGTGCAGTTAGTTGTCAAAAATGTATTCGCACAGGTGATTTGCAAAACGTAGGCGTCACCAATTATCACCACACCTTTTTTGAAATGCTGGGCAATTTTTCTTTTGGAAATTACTTCAAGGAAGAAGCTATCGGCTATGCTTGGGAGTTTGTAACTAAGGAATTGGGTTTGAAGCCTGAGGATTTGTGGGTATCTGTATTCAAAGACGATAATGAAGCTCATGACATTTGGCTCAAAAAAATTGGTTTAGATGAATCGCGAATTGTGCGCATGGGTCCAATTGATAATTTTTGGCCATCAAACGCGCCTAAGGATGGACCTAATGGCCCATGCGGGCCCTGCTCAGAAATTTACTTTGGCAAAACGCCGGGCCAGGGCGTTGAAATATGGAATCTTGTTTTCACTGAATTCGATCGTCAAGGTGACGGCTTATTGTCGCCTTTGCCGCAGAAAAATATTGATACAGGCATGGGCCTAGAGCGTTTATCGGCGGTGATGCAAGGCGTCAGCAATAATTATGACACGGACAACTTCATTTCTATGAAAGCATTGATTGAAGGTAGTGATCCTGAACTCGGGTTTTCAAAAGCGAGCATTCGTATCCAGAACGCAATTTTGGATCATTTGAGAGCTATTGTATTTTCTTTATCAGACGGTGTGATTCCTGACAAAGAGGGCCGTGGTTATGTGATGCGTAAGTTGATTCGACGCTGCGCATTGCACCTGAATAGCTTGGGCCGCTTGGAGCCGTCATTATATCGGTATGTCAAACATGTGGTGCATATCTATTCTGCTGCCTATCCTGAATTGATTAATAGCATGGCATCCGTGCAAGCTTTGGTTAAAAAGGAAGAGGAGGCTATATGGTCAATTATTGAGAATCGTGTCCCTGAAGCTAGGATTAAGTTCAAGACGATAGCCTTAACCACCAAGGTTGGTCAGGAAGCACATTCAAATAAAATTGCGACTCAATTGGCTTATGAGTATTACGACACGCATGGCATTCCAAGAGAAATTCTAGAAGCAATTATGCATGAAAATCATTTGGAATTCATTGAAGACTACTTTGATGGACTTTTGGACAATCAACGTCAGCGTTCGCGCTCATCTAGTAAAATAAGCGCATCTGTTTTTGCTGGCATTGATAGTGGCATTGATGAGACTTTGCCCGCCACAGAGTTTAAAGGCTATGAAATTCATAAGGCCGATGCCAAAATACTCAAATTCTATACAGTTGACACTCGTAGTGATTCTGGTTTAACCGAATGTCAAAAGCTCGAAACAGGCCAAACCGGCCTGATGATTTTTGACCAAACTCCGTTTTATGCTGAGAGCGGTGGCCAAGTTGGCGACAGTGGCGTTATTAAAAATGACGCCTCACTTGCCAAGGTCGTTAATACCGTACGCGTATCAAACTATATTTTGCATGAAACGGAAGTTCAGAGTGGTGAGTTAAAAATTGGCGATAAAGTCACGGCCCAAATAGACGAAGATCGAAGAAGTGATATATGCAAAAATCACACAGCCACGCATTTGTTACACAGCGCCTTAAGAGTGGTTCTGGGCGAGCATGTCAAACAAAGAGGCTCTCTGGTGGCACCGGATAAGTTGAGGTTTGATTTTTCGCATGAGAGTGCTTTAAATTCAAATCAAGTGGCTAAAGTTGAACGCTTGGTTAACGATCAAATCAAAAATAATATTAGTTTGCAAACAGATATTATGGGTGTCAAAGAGGCTGTGTCTCAAGGCGCCATGGCTTTTTTTGGCGAAAAATATGGCGATAGTGTTCGCGTTGTTGGGGCAGCTGATTTTTCTAAAGAATTATGCGGAGGCACGCATGTTTCTAATACCAGTGAAATCGGTTTATTCCAAATTGTGCAGCAAAGCGCCGTTCAATCAGGCGTTCGAAGAATAGAGGCCTTCACGGGCAAGCAGGCGCAGCAAAGTGACAATAATGCAAAATTGGTTCAAGAAAGTTTATGTGAGTTTTTGGGCGTTGAAGAAAAGGGCTTAAGCCAAGGCCTAGTTGCGGCAAGCAATAAACTCACTGGAGTACAAAAAGATCTTAAAACAAAGTTGCAAATTGCTTTGCGGCAGGAAGCAAAATCTGTGTCGGA
This sequence comes from Candidatus Omnitrophota bacterium, assembly GCA_047639455.1. GTDB lineage: Bacteria > Omnitrophota > Gorgyraeia > 2-02-FULL-51-18 > JAGOUK01 > JBLINS01. The sequence goes on along the minus strand of JBLINS010000014.1, from coordinate 17,569 downwards.
TGCCGCACAAGAATTTAATGGCATAGGTTATGTGGAATGGAGATGTGACAATTTGCCTGCAGCATTATTGCGAGAGTTTGCGGATGCCATTCGAAATTCAAGAAAAGCTGTCGTCGTCGTGGTCTCAATTATTGAATCTAAGCCCCAAATCGTGCTTTCGTTGTCAAAGGGTTTAGAGCATTTGAATATTAATGCCGGTGACTTAGTTAAGGAAATCACAACCCTTTGGGGTGGTAGTGGTGGCGGTCGGCCAGACATGGCTATGGGTGGAGGCAAAGTCGAATCAGATATTGACGCTGGCCTCCGCGGTGCACAAACAAAAATCAAATCAATTCTGGAGCAACAATGAAATCACTTCGCTATGGTTCAAAGACCACAAGTAATATTTCTATTAGACAAATTTCCTCATCTAGTCGACTAGTCGAGCGTGTATCCAAGATTTTGGATGATGTGCGCCACAATGGTGATAGCGCGGTCTTAAAATACACGCGAAAATTCGACAAGGTTAAATTACTGCCCAAAGAATTACGCGTGAGTGAACAAGAGATAAATAATGCCTATCAGAATATAGATTCTAATTTCACTTCTTCAATCAAAGTAGCTATTGACAATGTCCGCCGCTTTTATAAACGCCGCATACCTAAAACGGTTAAAGTGCGCGCTGAAGAAGGTGTGTATTTAGCTGAGAAAATTCGACCAATTGAATCAGTTGGCATATATGTGCCAGCCGGAACAGCTCCATTAGTGTCGACCGTTTATATGACTGTTATTCCTGCTCAATTAGCTGGTGTCGAAAATATTTATTTAATGACGCCTCCCAATGAGCACAAAACCGTTAATCCATACATACTGGCAGTGGCTGATCAGCTTAATGTAAAAAAAGTATTCAAAGTGGGTGGCGCACAGGCCATAGCCGCAATGGCATATGGCACAAAAAGCATACCTCGCGTTGATAAGATTGTGGGCCCTGGTAATAAATTTGTGGCCGAGGCAAAGCGTCAAGTGTTTGGCTATTGTGATATTGATATGATTGCTGGGCCGACCGAATTGGTTATTCTTGCTAATGATCAAACGGATTTATCATTTATAATCGCTGATATGAAGGCTCAAAGTGAGCATGCTCAAGGAATTTCGATATTAATAACGACATCCAAAAGACATGTGGACATAATCAAGAAGTTGTCTATGAAGGGCTTTGTTATCAAGATAAAGAATATCAAAGAAGGCATTGATTTAATTAATCAAATCGCACCCGAACATCTTCAAATTATGGTCAAGCGCCCAGAGCGCATAGTCAAAAGCATTAAAAATGCCGGGGCGATATTCTTGGGCCCGTATTCACCAACGGCGATTGGTGATTATATTGCTGGGCCGAGTCATGTTTTGCCAACCAATGGCTCAGCGCGTTTCTTTTCTGGGCTTGGGGTGAATGACTTTTTGAAGACATCGCATATTATCTCGTATAGTCGCAAAGCATTAGAGAAGGTTAGTAAGGCAGGTCAATATATAGCCGCATTAGAAGGCTTAAAACACCATGGCGAGTCTATTAATATAAGGTTTAAGGAATAATTATGGCTAAATCAAATATAAGAAAAAGCATAGTAACTCGCAAAACTAAAGAAACTGTTATTCAAGTTAAGTTGAACGTTGACGGATCAGGCAAGTCTAATATATCTACGGGCTTAGCTTTTTTAGATCATATGCTTGACCTATTCACCAAGCATGGCATATTTGATATGACATTAGTTGCTAAAGGTGATTTGGCAATTGATATTCATCATACGAATGAGGATATCGGAATTGTTATTGGGCAGGCCTTCAAACAAGCTTTGGGCATAAAAAAAGGCATACGCAGATTTGGTTCTTGTTTTGTACCTATGGATGAGACCTTGAGCCGTGTGCGTGTAGCTTTAGACATTAGTGGACGCCCATCGCTTTATTTTGTTGCCAAAAAAGTTGACCAGTATTTTGTTCACAGAGATTACACCGTGCACGATGCCAGAGAACTAATTAAGGCTTTTGTATTGCATTCCGGTATTAATATGCATATTGATGTATTGAAGGGCGATGACCCGCACCATATTCTGGAGTCCATATTCAAGGCTTGGGGTAGAGCCATGGAAGAGGCTACTCGCTTGGATCAAAGGATTAAAGGCATTCCCTCTACTAAGGGAAAAATAGATAGCTAATGATTGCCCTCATAGATTATGGAATGGGTAATTTAAGATCCGTCCAAAAAGCCTTAGAACACACAGGCCTACAAGTTAAGACGACAAGTGACGTGAGCGTCATGCGTAAGTCAAAGGCCATTGTTTTGCCTGGCGTGGGATCTTTTCAGGCTGCTATGGCTGAATTAAAAAAAAATAAGCTTGATCAAGAAATTATTAAGTCCATTAAAGACGGCAAGCCATATCTGGGATTTTGCCTAGGATTGCAATTGCTCTTTGATACGAGCGATGAAGGCCATGCAAGCGGTTTGGGTGTCTTTCCTGGCAAGGTTTTGCGTTTTCCTAATTGGATGAAAGTTCCGCATATGGGTTGGAATCAAGTCAATTATAAAAAAGATAATCCTTTAAATCAGTCCATGCAATTGGCGGATGAATACTATTACTTTGTGCACTCATATTTTGTTGCGCCGACACTTAATGATATTTGCTTAGCCACATCGACTTATGGGCAGGAATTTGTGACCGCGATTATGACCAAGAATGTAATCGCCACTCAATTTCATCCCGAAAAGAGTCAAATTGTTGGATTAAACTTCCTTGAAGCAGCAGCTAAACACTTGGGCCTGAAATGATATTTATACCCGCGATTGATTTAAGGAAGAACCAAGTCGTGCGCTTGGCTCAAGGGCTTTATGACGAACAAACGGCCTATAGCGACAATCCTTTGGCCGTTGCCGAAGAATTTACTCAGGCTGGCTGCGAAAGAATCCATGTGGTTGATTTGGATGCCGCTAAATTAGGCGCTTGTACGCAATTCGATATTATCAAAGCAGTGGCCAATGCGGTGGATGCTAAAGTGCAAGTTGGTGGAGGGATGCGGTCTCTAGAAGTTATCGAGTCTTATCTTAATGCTGGCATTGACCGCGTAGTCATTGGAACCAAAGCGTGTTTGGACCCAGAATTTTTAAAAGCGGCTTTAAAGGAATTCCCACAAAGAATAACCGTTGGCATTGACTCTAAAGATGGTTATGTAGCAACCAATGGGTGGACGCAAGTGACTGACATTAAAGCGCTTGATTTATTAAAAGATGTTGAGGCATGTGGCGGTGATCAAGTTATTACAACTGATATTGCAACAGACGGCATGCTCACTGGCCCCAATTTGAGTCAAATGCTTTTGTTTTGTCAAGAATCGACACTTTCTATTATCGCTTCTGGTGGAGTTTCTAATTTGGATGATGTGCGTGCTTTAATGAATTTGAAGCAAAAGAATTTGTACGGCGTTATTTCAGGTAAAGCCATATATGAAAAGAAAATCGATGTAACTGAAGCTGTTTCATTATTAAAAGAGGCGTCCACATGTTGAGCTCCGTCATTGCGAGGAGCGGTAACAAATTGTCAACGGCGACGAGGCAATCTATGACTGAGATTGTCACGTGTCTGCTCCGCGCTCCTCGCAATGACGGGGAGTCAATAGCATATGTTAACGCGTAGGATTATTCCTTGTTTGGATGTCAAAGATGGCCGCGTGGTTAAAGGCGTGCACTTCACAAGTTTGATTGATGCTGGTGACCCTGTTGAGTGTGCCCGCATATACGATAAAGAAGGTGCTGATGAGCTCATTTTTTTGGACATCACAGCGTCGTCTGATAAACGCAATATTTTATTGGATGTTGTGCGCCGCACAGCTGAAGAAGTCTTTATGCCGCTCACGGTTGGCGGAGGCGTTAGGACGACTAAAGACGTCCGCGAGTTGTTAAAAGCGGGCGCTGACAAAGTGTCCATGAATACGGCTTGCGTTTATGACCCTACATTGATTAGAGGCGCGGCCCTTCAGTTTGGTAGTCAATGCATCGTCGTTGCAATTGACGCCAAAAAAAATTCAAAAGGCAGCTGGAATGTTTATACACATGGTGGACGCACCGAAACACCGCGAGATGTCATACAGTGGGCCAAAGAATGTGTTGAGCGGGGTGCTGGGGAGATTTTGCTAACTAGCATGGACGCCGACGGCACCAAAGCTGGCTTTGATTTAGAATTAACGCGACTGGTGTCTGAGGCTGTTAATGTGCCCGTTATTGCATCGGGCGGCGCTGGTAATGCGCAGCATATGATGGATGTGCTTTCTATTGGTAAAGCAGACGCAGCTTTAGCGGCATCCATATTCCATTTTCGTGAATTAAAAATACAGGATGTTAAAGAGTATCTTAGAAATAAAAATATTCCAGTAAGACTTTAGATAATTGTAAGGGCAAGCCACACTGAAACACAGCCAAATATCAGGGAGATGACATGTACGATAATTTAGTCAACAGACTCACTTTTAATAAAGACAATCATATTCCAGCTATCATTCAAGATCACGAGAGTAAACGAGTTTTGACTTTGTGCTATATGACTAAAGAGGCCTTGGAGAAAACACTTCAAGAAGGCTATGTTTATGTCTTTCGTAGATCGCTCAATAAACTCATGAAAAAAGGCGAATCATCTGGCCATGTGCAACAAGTCCAGACTGTTGCCTTAGACTGCGACGGCAAATCATTGTGTATTAATATCAAACAACATGTAGCTGGTTGTCATAAAGGCTATTTTTCCTGCTATTTTGAGGAATTTAATTCATCCAAAGATGATTTTGAAATTAAAGAAAAAATCGTCTTCGATCCGGATTCAGTTTATAAATAATGTCTAAAATACAGCCTTCTCAAGCTCAATTTATACAGCTGGCCAAAAAATTCAATACGATTCCCGTATGGATGGATGTTTTGGGTGATATGGAAACGCCTGTTTCAGCTTATTTGAAATTATGCGGTGAGCACAAAGGCTTTCTTTTGGAATCTGTTGAAGGTGGCGAGCACCAAGCTCGATATTCATTTATAGGCATTAAGCCCATAGCGCGAATTGTGTCTCAAAAAAATTCGACGGAATTAATTCATCAGACTGGCCGTATTGAGAAATTTGCCTATTCAAATCCCGTTGACGCCCTCAAAAAAATTATGAGTCGATTTGTATATGCTCAAAGCCCAAAATTACCTAGTTTTTGTGGTGGAGCGGTTGGGTATATGTCTTATGAATGCAGCCAAATATTTGAGCCTAAAGTGCCTAAATCAAAGGGTAAGGGAAATTATCCATTAATGGAATATTTGATTGTTACGCAAATGATTGTTTTTGATCACTTGAAGAGGCAATTGAAGATCTTATCAAATGTGCATATACCTAAAGGAGCATCTTTAGATAAGAAAAAATCTTTATATGCTAAAGCTGTTGATGATATTAAAGAGATTCAGCGACAATTACAATGCACAACACCAGATTCAATCCTTAATCAAAATGGCAAATTAAAGGCGGGCAATAAGGTTAAATCCAATATGTCTAAAAAAGATTTTATTGCAGGGGTCAAAGCAATCAAGCGAGAAATACATAGGGGTGAAGCAATTCAAGTCGTTCTATCACGAAAGTTCACCAAAACAACACATGTTTCACCCATAAATTTATATCGCTCACTCCGATCAGTGAATCCATCGCCGTACACATTTTTCCTAAATTGTGGAGACCATCAATTAATAGGATCTTCACCTGAAGTGCATGTTAAGTCAATTAATGGCAAAGTTGAATTGCGACCCATAGCTGGTACGCGCCCTCGCGGAAAAAATGCGCTCGAGGACAAAAAATTTGAAAAGAGTCTTTTGGCTGATCCCAAGGAAGTGGCAGAGCATGTTATGCTGGTCGACCTGGGCCGCAATGACTTGGGCCGTGTTTGCAAAGTCGGGAGCGTTAAAGTTAGCGAATTCATGAATATCGAAAAATACTCACATGTCATGCATATTGTTAGTCATGTTCAGGGTGATTTGGAGCCCAAAAAAGATGTTTACGATATTATTAAGGCAACATTTCCTGCTGGCACGGTGAGTGGTGCGCCTAAAGTCAGAGCTATGCAAATTATAGCCAAACACGAAAAAGCGCATCGTGGGCCATACGCTGGGTTAGTCGGCTATTTGAGCTTTTCGGGTAATTTTGATTCATGTATAACAATTAGGACGATTCTGATTAATGATGGTTGTATTGAGATACAGGCGGGCGCTGGCATTGTTAGCGATTCAAACCCAGAGTCAGAATGGCAGGAATCGGCCAATAAGGCTATGGGTTTATTAAAGGCAATCGATGTTGCTGAAAGAGGCTTGCTATGATATTGATGATCGATAATTACGATTCATTCACCTATAATTTGGTTCAATACTTAGGTGAATTGGGTGAGGATTTGGTTGTTAAGCGGAATGATGAAATCACTATAGACCAAATTAAAAAAATGCGACCTGATCGTATGGTTGTTTCTCCCGGTCCAGGTAAGCCAATCAATGCTGGTGTTTCGAAACAAGCCATCAAAACTTTTGAGGGACAAATACCCATATTGGGCGTTTGCTTAGGCCATCAATGCATCTCCGAAGTTTATGGAGGCAAAATTGTCATTGCCAAAAGAATTATGCATGGCAAAACATCCGAAATAATTCACCAGGAACATGCTTTATTTAAGGGGTTGGACAACCCATTTATAGCAACGCGTTACCACTCATTAATTCTGGATAATAAAACCGTCCCCAATTGTCTTGAAGTCATTGCCCAAACCAAAGAGGCTGAAATAATGGCGGTCGCGCATAAGATTTACCCAACATGGGGCATGCAATTTCACCCTGAATCTATATTGACCGAATGTGGCAAAGCGATGCTAAAAAATTTCTTAGAATATAAAGTCAAATGAGCATTGCAAACCTAACTCAAAAACTGCAAAATCATGAAGATATTGGATATGCTGGCATGCAGATATTCATGCAACAGTTAATGCGCGGGGAATTACCTGAACAGCAAATCAAAGATTTTTTAATCGCACTTTCGGACAAAGGCGAGACGGTCAAAGAGATTGTTGGCGCGGCTCAAGTTATGCGTGATTGCGCGATTAATATCAAGCCTGAAGACGAAATCGTTTTAGATACATGCGGAACGGGTGGGGACGGATCTTCAACATTAAATGTTTCAACGCTTGTCTCGCTAACATGTGCGGCTTTAGGGATTACCGTAGCCAAACATGGTAATCGTGCAGTTTCTAGCAAATCAGGCAGTGCCGATTTATTAGAAAAGTTGGGCATACCTATTGATTTAAGTCCAGAGGATGCGTTGCGGACCATTAATGAAGAGGGCTACGCCTTTTTATACGCACCCAACTTTCATCCGGCTATGAAACATGCATCTGCCGCACGTAAGTCCCTTGGTCGACGCAGCATTTTTAATTGTTTAGGACCATTGTCTAATCCAGGGGGTGCGACTTGCCAGCTAATTGGAGCATATAGTCAAGATTTGGCTAGGTTGATGGTGCGGGCACTGGCCGATTTAGGCTCAAACCGGGCCATAGTTGTTTGTTCTGATGATGGTTTGGATGAGGTGAGTTTGTCTAGCCCGACATTGATTTGTGAGTATCGCTTGGACAGTATCGCTGAATATGAAGTTTGCCCAGAAGATTTTGGCATTAAGCCGCAGCCGCTTGAAACTCTTCAATGCGCAAGCATAGAAGAATCGCTACATATGGCCAATGAAGTCTTATCTGGAGCATTAGGTCCGCGGACAGAGATTGTGGCCTTGAATGCCGGCTTTGCCTTAGTTGCAGCAGGTGTGGTGGACCAAATCACCGACGGTCTAAATTTAGCGAGAAAAGCTTTAATAGATGGCGTGGTTCAGGAGTATGTAGAGTTATTGAGATCGCCACAATGACAATATTAGACCAAATTATTCAAAGCAAAAAAAAGCGGCTGACTAACCTGCCGCCATCGGACAAACATTTGGACGTAAAGGCGCTCAAAGAAATGCGCAAAGGTTCACCCTCTTTTTTGAAGTCAATCAAGTCGGCAAACAAGCTAGCAATTATTGCTGAGGCTAAACAAAAATCGCCCTCTAAAGGGATTATTAGAACAAATTATGATGTTGTTGAAATTGCGCTATCGTATGCAGCTAATGGGGCCAATTGCATGTCAGTTTTAACCGAAGAAGATCATTTTGGCGGTTCATCCAGTGATTTGGAATTGGTTAGAAAAGCAGTTGAATTACCTATATTGCGTAAGGACTTCATTATTGATGCAATCCAAATTACCGAGAGTCTAGAAATTGGTGCAGACGCCATTCTTTTGGTCAAATCCGTCTTAGACGATGAATTATTAATCCAATTATATGAATACGCCATATCAATCGGTTTGGACGTTTTATTAGAAATACATACGGAAGCTGAGTTGAGCGTAGTGCAAGCTTGCCCTCAGGCGATGATTGGTATTAATAATCGAAATTTGGATACATTTGACGTAGACTTGGGAACAACTCACAGACTTAGGTCTTTAATTGATCCCGAACGCATTGTTGTTTCTGAAAGCGGCATTAAAAGTGCCGAAGATATAAAGTTATTAAACGACTGGAAAGTTAACGGCGCCCTAATTGGTGAGGCGTTTATGAAAGCTGATGATCCAGGCTTGGAATTGAATATTTTAATGAATGGGAGAGTGTGATGAATTTTAGAGATGTCAAAATTAAAATCTGTGGGATAACGAATTATGAAGATGCAAAAATGGCAATTGATCTGGGGGCCGATGCACTCGGATTTATTTTTGCTAATTCACCCCGTAGGATCAGCGCCACAAAAGCAAAGTCCATTATTGAGAAGCTTCCGCCATTCATAGACAAGGTTGGCGTATTTGTTGATAAGAATCCAAAAGCTATTCAAGAAATTGCGCGCGCGGCGAACTTAACTACAGTCCAATTTTCTGGAGAAGAAGACCTCACACTAATTAAACGAGTTAGAGGGTTGACCAAGATTAAGGCTATTCGAATGACGCCTGATTTTAGGCCATCGCATATTAAGGATTATCCAGTTAACGCTTATTTGCTCGAAACGCCTTCAGAGACAATGATGGGTGGAACCGGCAAAGTTTGGGATTGGTCTTCTGTGAATATTGAAAAAATTAAATTACCGGTTATTATTGCCGGGGGACTCAATCCTGATAATATAGAAGCCTGCATCAAAGTCATCCGGCCATACGGCGTTGATGTTTGCAGCGGAGTTGAAAAAGAGCCTGGTAAAAAAGACTACCAAAAGGTGAAGAGGTTTATAGAAAATGCCAAAATCAAAACAGAGTAGACCTGGGTATTTTGATGAATTTGGAGGTCAATTCGTACCAGAAGTTTTGATCAATTCGGTAAATGAATTAGATCAGGCCTATAAACGCGTTAAAAAAGATAAAAAATTTCAAGCGGATTTAAAAGGCTATTTAAAGGATTATGTTGGAAGGCCAAGCCCGTTAACATACTCAAAAAGCCTATCTAAAGTGCTCAAGGCTAATGTTTATTTGAAACGTGAGGACTTGTTGCATACGGGTGCCCATAAAATCAATAATACAATCGGGCAAGTTTTATTAGCCAAAGCTATGGGCAAGACCAGGATTATTGCTGAAACGGGTGCTGGTCAACACGGAGTTGCTACGGCAACTGCGTGTGCATTAATGGATTTGCCTTGCATTGTATATATGGGTCAAAAAGACATGTTGCGCCAATCACTGAATGTATACCGCATGCGTTTAATGGGTGCGGAGGTTGTTAGCGTGACTTCAGGATCCCGTAGCTTGAAGGACGCCATCAATGAAGCTATTCGTGATTGGATTAAGAATGTCAAAGATTCCAATTATGTCATTGGTTCAGTTGTTGGCCCACACCCTTATCCAACCATGGTCCGCAATTTTCAATCGGTGATTGGTAAAGAAGTTCTGACGCAAACAAAGTCAAAAAAAATTGATGCTGTTGTAGCTTGTGTTGGTGGTGGCTCTAATGCCATAGGACTGTTTCACCCATTCATTAATCGTAAGGTGCGCTTAATCGGCGTGGAAGCCGCCGGCCTTGGCGTTAATTCACTCTTTCATGCGGCGACATTATCAAAAGGCAGCGTTGGGATATTGCATGGTTTCAAAAGCATGGTTTTGCAGAATGAAGCAGGGCAGATTCAAGAGGCCCACTCTATATCAGCAGGTCTTGATTATCCAGGCATTGGTCCAGAGCATGCCGCTCTATACAAAAGTGGCCGAGCTGAATATTATTCAGCGACGGATGAAGTTGCCTTAAAGGGTTTTAAATTTTTGAGTGAGAATGAGGGCATTATACCGGCGCTTGAGTCTTCACATGCAATTGGCTTTTTACTGAGCAAAAAAAGTGTGGTTAAACGCGGATCTAATATCGTTTTATGTATTTCAGGTCGAGGCGATAAAGATGTTGAGCAAATATCGAAAGTGCTTAAATTATGAAGTACACACAGACTGTTTTAGAACAAAATTTAAAGAATCTTAAGAAAAATGGACGTAAAGCGGTGGTGCTTTTTGTAACGGCTGGTGATCCATCTTGGGCGATAACTAAAGAATTATTGTGGTTTGCGCAAGAGGCTGGCGTTGATTGCATAGAAATTGGCGTGCCCTTTTCTGACCCATTGGCTGATGGTCCAGTTATACAAGCATCATCGTATAGGTCAGTAGTTAAAGGCGTGACTTTGGACCATATATTCAAAAATGTGGCTCAAGAAAGAAAAAAAGGTTTGTGCATACCCATTGTTTTAATGAGTTCATTGAATCCACTCTACGTCTATGGCGTAGAACGCGCGGCTAAACAAATGCAGGTAGCCGGTATTTCAGGTGCCATTATTCCTGATTTGCCATTAGGCGAGGACAAGTCTGTAGAGCAAGTTTTTAGTAATAATGGCCTTGATATCATACTTATGACTACGCCAACAACGTCGCATGCTCGACATAAACGCATTACCGCGGATGCGCATGGTTTTATCTATTTTGTTTCCACGGTTGGCTTAACAGGTGATAAGCGCAATAATTCTAGCCAAATTGCCAAGGTGATTCAAAGTACAACTCGCAGTACAACGAATTCAGTTTTGGTTGGATTTGGGATAAACGACGCCAAGGGCGCTAAGCAATTCGCCAAAATATCTGACGGTATTATTATTGGTTCAGCACTCGTTAAACAATTGTATGAATCTAAGGCCAAACACTTGTCGCCAAAAATCAAACATTGGATTACTGACATTGTATCTGCGGTCAAGGGGCCTACACGACATGTCTAAGCAAAATCGCGCTATTGGCGTAATTATGGCTGGAGGCTTAGGCGAAAGATTTTGGCCTATGTCTAATCAAAAAATGCCTAAGTATGCAGTCCCGCTGGATGGCAAAACAACATTTTTAGAATTCACGTATAAACGTCTTCAAAAAATCTATATGGCTAATGATATATGGGTAGTAACTTCTTATGAACATAAGAAGTTAATTCAAACCTTATTGCCTAATTTGCCCAAAAATCAAATACTCACAGAGCCATTTAGGCGCAATACCGCCGCCGCCACTTATTACACAACGCGTTTTATACATGAAAGCATTGAGCCGAATGCTATCCTTAGTTTTTTTCCAGCCGATGCTTGGATAGAAACGGATGCCGCTTTTGCCAAAACAATGCGCGCATCAATCAAAGCCTCAATTCAAAAGCAATGTATTTCTGTCATTGGCATAAAGCCGACACGTCCAGCAACGGGATATGGTTATATCGAATCAGGAGCCCAAGACACTAGCTCAAAATCATTATTTAAGGTACGCCGATTTTGCGAAAAGCCTGAACTAAAAGTAGCTAAGCGTTTTGTTAAATCAGGTAAATTCATGTGGAATGCGGGTATATTCACCTGGCCTAGCGCACATTATTTGGACCTCATGTGCAAACATGCGCCCGAATTTCAAGCGTCGGTTAAGGGCAAAGTCAGCGCCAATTGGATGTCTCCAAAAATGAAAGCTGCCTTTAAAAATATCACCAAAGGACCCATAGATAAAGTCTTAATAGAAAAACTTAATGGCTTATATGTTATAGCCGCGTCCATTAAATGGGATGATATTGGTTCATGGGAAGCCCTAAAACGCATGATGGGCGGCAAAAAAGGGAATGTTTGTAGCCCGAATGTGGTGGTTTCTGATTCGAATGATAATATTGTCATGCTCAATTCAAAACTTAAGGTGATTATCCATGGAGTTCAAGATTTGGTTGTGATTCAAGATGGCGAAACGGTATTGATAACGGACATTAAGTCCTCCGAGGCGATTCGAGAAGTGAAGCATAAATGGTTAAATAAATTTGAGGCAAAATCTTAATGAGAGTGCTATCTATTGATTATGGTGATAAACGCATTGGTTTGGCCATGTCTGATCCGATGAGGATTACGGCCCAAGGTCTGCCGACACTGCTCAATAAAGGTGAAGAGCCCAGTTTAAAAGCAATTAGTGAACTGTGTAGCCAAAATCAAGTTGGCGTTATTGTGATTGGCCTGCCTTTGCATATGAATGGTGACGCGGGCGAAAGAGCCAAAATTGTTTTGAATTGGAAACAAAAACTGGAAGAATTAGTTGATTGCGAAATAACCACTTGGGATGAGCGATTGAGCTCTCGTGAAGTCACACGCCTCATGATTCAGCAAGATATATCCCGAAAAAAGCAAAAAGAAAAATGTGATGAATTGTCCGCAATCATCATCCTGCAAGGTTATTTGGAATTCAACCGAAATACATGATATCCTTAGCGTTTCAAAAATACATTAAGCTTACGGAACTAGTTCCAGTATAGGGAATTCGATGAATAAAATTACCATTGCACCATCGTTATTATCAGCCGACTTTGCGCATTTAAGCGACGAAATTGAATCGGTCAAATCCGCCGGCTGCGACGCATTGCACCTAGATGTGATGGACGGACACTTTGTGCCAAATATAACTATTGGACCATTTATTGTTGCTGCCATACGCAAAACTACTGATTTGCACTTGGACGCGCATTTGATGATTGAGAGCCCATGGGATTATATTGAATCATTTGCCAATGCGGGAGCTGATAATATCACAGTCCATATTGAGGCTTGCGGCAGTAGATTGAAAGAGACGATAGATTTAATTCACTCTTTTGGCAAAAGTGCTGGCGTTAGCTTAAAACCGGATACTGATTTGGATTCGCTAAAGCCCTATTTGCATAGCCTTGAGTTGGTTTTATTGATGACGGTTAATCCAGGCTTTGGAGGACAGGCATTCATGCCCGAAGTTTTGCCCAAAATTGCTACATTGAGCAAAATTTATGACAAAGTTATTCAGGTGGATGGTGGCATTAACAAGGAAACAGCGCCATTAGTTATTAAAGAAGGTGCGAATAATATAGTAGCCGGTTCGGCTGTTTTTGGAGCAAAGGATAGAGCTGAGATGATTCTACAATTAAGAAGAGGGCATGAGTGAGATTATGATGCAAACCATTAAATTTGGCACGGATGGCTGGAGAGCCATTATGAAAACAGAATTCACCGATCAAAACTTGCAGCGCGTAGCTCAGGCCTTTGCGATATTCGTCATGACGGAAGCAAGAAAAGAGGGTCGTTCAGCAAAAATTGTGATTGGTTATGATTACCGTGATCGGTCAGATGAATTTGCAAATATGTTCACACGTATTTTATTAGCCAATGGCATTGAAGTCACCTTATCAGATAGACCCATACCAACTCAAACAGTGTCACGAGCCGTTATTAATCATGGCTATCATTACGGCATAGCTATCACAGCCAGTCATAATCCCGGCGCCTATAATGGTGTCAAAATCAAGGATGCTGGGGGCAGCTCAGCCGAATTAGCAGTCACTGATGCGGTTGAAGCTTTAATTGATTCTGAGCCAGTCCAAATGGCAGCGGAAGATGCAGTTGATGCATGCATTCAAGATATCTTTAGCGAGTATATGAAATGCCTCAAAGAATATCTCAAATTAGAATGGTTTAACAAACGCCCATTAAATATTGTCATCGATTCAATGCATGGCGTAGGTGCAAAGCATATTGAAGAATTGCTTAAAGATACGGCAGTTAAAGTCACAACCGTTAGAAGCGAACGCGATATCACCTTTGGCGGTGTTGCGCCTGAGCCAATCTTAAAAAACTTTGGTCAAATTGTTGAATGGATGAAGGAAGATAAATACGATGCAGCTTTCGCCACAGACGGTGATGCAGATCGCATTGGTGCAGTCAGGCAAGGCGGTACTTTTGTTTCTCCAGGGACACTTTTGACGTTGATCATGATTCATTTAGTAGAAGATATGGGTTTTAGTGGAGATGTTGTCACAACCGTTTCTAATACAGCTCTGATTTACAAAGTTGCTAAAGCACTAGATTTAAAAGTGCATGAAACGCCTGTGGGCTTTAAATATTTAGTGGACATAATGCGCCATGAAAATGTGCTGATAGCAGGTGAGGAATCTGGCGGATTGGCATTTCAAGGTTATATGTTCGAAAGAGATGGATTGATCTCGGCTCTATTGCTAATTCAAATGATGGAATACCGCAATCAAACTTTTGATGAAATCCTAAATGATGTCGAAGCCAAGTATGGTCAGTTCATTTATTCTCGTTTTGACACGCATTACCCAGAAGCATCCAAGCCTAAACTTTTGGCCCATTTGCAAACGCTTCAACCCGCCGAAATCGCGGGTATTAAAGTGTTGAATAAGAATAAAAGTGATGGAATCAAATTTGAGCTAGAAGACAATGCTTGGTTATTATTCCGCATGTCTGGCACAGAGCCATTGCTACGTATATATGGCGAAGCATCTATACCTGGTAAATCAGATGCCTTTGTTCAATGGGGGCGAGATCTTGCAGATTCGTTTATTTAATGCAATTAGATAAAATTCGCAATTTTTGCATTATAGCGCATATTGATCACGGCAAATCTACATTGGCCGACAGAATTCTTCTGCTCACCAAAGCGATTACTGAGCGAGATTTTCAAAATCAAGCTTTGGATAATATGGATTTGGAGCGCGAGCGCGGAATCACGATTAAGGCCAGTGCGGTCAGGGTTAATTACGAGCATAGCAATGGGCAAACGTATATATTGAATTTAATTGATACGCCTGGTCACATCGATTTTAACTTTGAGGTCGCCAAAAGTCTGCGTGCCTGTGAAGGCGCTATACTCATCGTGGACGCCGCCCAAGGCGTTGAAGCTCAAACAGTTCAGAATTTGTATTTGGCAATGGAGCATGATATCGAAATCCTACCCGTTATCAACAAAATCGATTTGCCACATGCGGACATCCCGCGCGTTAAAGGGCAAATTAAATCTATTTTGGGCATAGCAGAAGACGAGATAATGTGTATTAGCGCCAAGAACAATATTGGCATAACGGAGATGGTTGAGGCATTAATTGACCGCATACCGGCCCCTGTCGGAGATTCAACTCAGCCTTTACAAGCACTAATTTTTGATTCAGTATATGACACTTATCGCGGGGTTATCGCCTATGTCAGAATTGTTAATGGTGTTTTGACAACCAAGACAAAGGTGCGTCTAATGGCGTCAAAGCGTGTTTATGACGTCCTAGAAGTTGGCACATTACGGCCAGCTCCTGTGAAATGTAATCAATTATCTACGGGCGAAGCGGGCTATGTGATTTGCAATATACGCGACGCCAAAGAGCTCGAGGCGGGAGATACAATCACGGATGATGAATTCCGTGCTGAGGAGGCTTTGCCTGGATATACTAAAGTGCGACCCATGGTATATGCGGGTATATATCCAGTTAATTCAAAAGATCTGCAAATTCTGCGGGATACTATAGCCAAATTGAACCTCAACGACTCATCATTTGTTTTTGAAAATGAAAACTCAGCCTCATTTGGCTTCGGCTTTAGATGTGGTTTTTTGGGTTTATTGCATATGGATATTGTCCAAGAGCGCTTGGAGCGTGAGTATAATTTGAATTTGATAGTCACCGCACCTTCTGTTGTGTATCAGGTAGTTACGAGACAAAATGAAGTTTTGGATATCGAAAACCCAAGCAAGTTTCCAGACGCGATGCAAATCATTGAAACTAGAGAACCCTTTGTTGAAGCACATATGATTGTCCCCAAAGAAACGCTGGGTCCGCTAATGGAATTATCCGAAAAGCGTAGAGGTAAATATGTGTCGACAGAATTCATCGATGAAAATAGAGTTCGTCTAGTTTATGACTTTCCCTTATCGGAAATCATTGTCGACTTTAATGACAAAATCAAATCATTGAGCCGTGGTTACGGGTCTATGGATTATGATCTTAAGGGATTCCGCAAGGATAATTTGGTCAAAATTGATATTATGCTTAATGGCGAGGTTTGCGAAGCTTTGAGTATTATCGCGCATAGAGATCAATCTGCTGATCGAGGCCGCGAATTGGCATTAAAATTAAAAGAAGTAATTCCACGCCAAATGGTAGATGTGGCAATACAATCAGTTATTGGTGCCAAAATCATAGCTAGAGAAACAGTCCGAGCACTTAAGAAAAACGTAATTGCGAAGTGCTACGGCGGTGACATTTCCCGAAAACGCAAATTAATTGAAAAGCAAAAAGAAGGTAAGAAAAGGATGAAGCAATTTGGCACCGTTTCAATCCCTCAAGAAGCCTTCATGGCCGTACTCAAAAAAGACGACAATTAATGAGAATGAATGTTGCGCGTGTAATGCCCCTTTGAAGGGTATAAAATAACACACGTTACTTGAAGGAGTAGCAGACGGCATAACGTCATTGTAAAAATAAAGTAAGCGTAACGTCATTGCGAGGCGCGCGCAGCAGTAACGCGGCAATCTAGGGCTATGTGGAATTCCAAGCGCCGAGTATAAATAAAATTGATTAGTTATTAGCCCTAGATTGCCGCAGCCAAAATACGGCTTCGCAATGACGAGGTGTTATGACACAGTCTGATTCTGGGGGTCGTGGATCCTGTTGAGACAAAGTCTAAATGTTGGAATAGAAAGGGATTATGTTCAAAATAAATAAATCTAGTGTCAAACGTGAAGCCAGGGAATGGGGTGAAGCATTAATCATTGCCCTCATTCTCACATTAATTATCCGAACTTTCGTTGTACAGGCGTTTAAAATACCTTCAGGATCTATGTATCCGACGCTTATGGTTGGCGATAAGCTTTTCGTGAATAAATTTTTGTATAAATTTGACGATCCACAACGTTGGGACGTGATTGTTTTTAAATACCCCGAGGACCCTAAAAAAGATTTCATCAAGCGTTTAATCGCATTTGAAGGTGAAACGGTAGAGATCAGGGACGGGGGAATATACATTGATGGCGCCAAACAAACGCTTCCTGAAGAAATAGATGAGAATCTTTATTATAATCAAGAGCCCTTCGCTGCCCCTAGGCGGCCAGTCAAAGTCCCTGAGAATTCGTACTTTGTATTAGGCGATAATAGCTTGAGTTCGCGCGACAGTCGTTATTGGGGCTTTGTCCCTAAGAAATATATGGTAGGTAAGGCATTTGTGCGCTGGT
>JBLINS010000013.1:0-45011 GCA_047639455.1 Candidatus Omnitrophota bacterium | reverse complement strand
GATGTTAGTAAGTTTGCCGATATCACTAACTGGGCTCCTAAATATTCCTTTAATGAAAGCGTGAAGTTTTTGCTCGACTATTGGCGTGAACGCGTAGCTACGGAGACAGCTTGATGGAGGCCATTATATTGGCCGGAGGTAAAGGTGAGCGCTTACAAGGTGTTGTGAAAGATGTTCCTAAGCCCATGGCACCCATTCATGGACAGCCTTTTTTGAAATATATTTTGGATTATTTTATTAAGCAAGGTGTTAGTCACTTTGTATTATCAGTCGGGTATAAATATGAAGTTATTCAGAATTATTTTAAGGATGAGTATCGAAAAATTCCCATATCTTATTCAATTGAAGAAAGTCCTTTAGGGACGGGAGGCGCTTTGGCTTTTGCTGAACGGAGCCTAAAAACAGAAGAAGCTTTTATGGCTATGAATGGCGATACGTGGTTTGAGATTGATTTGAAGGCTATGCATGCGGAACATCAGATGAGAGGATCGGCTATTTCGATAGCTTTGACACTTGTGCAAGATCAGGGTCGTTTTGCAGAAGTGCAAATAAACTCGGACAAGAACATAACAAAATTTTGTTACCCCGCTGTCAGTCACGGCAACGGTTTAATTAATGGCGGCATTTATCTCATGAATCGGCATGTCTTGAAAAAATATGTGGATTCGATGCAGCTCATTTCTTTAGAGAGCCAAGTTTTTCCTCGTATGCTTGAGGCGCAAACGGCGATATGGGGCTATGAGAGCGAAGCGAGATTCATTGATATGGGGCTTCCGCAAACATATGCTGAATTAAATACAATATTTGAGGGGATGGTGAATACATGAAACAAAAAATATTAGTGACTGGTGGAGCCGGTTATTTGGGTTCCACGCTTGTGCCAGAACTTTTGTATAAAGGCTACGCCGTGACTGTTGTCGATAATTTTATGTATCAACAGGACAGCTTGTCGCATATATGTCATAACGTGAACTTTAAACTTAAACGCGGCGATGTTCGCGATGAAGCCTTGATTAAGTCGCTATTAAAAGATGTCGATATGGTTATTCCGCTAGCCGCTATAGTTGGCGCGCCATTATGTGATCGTGACCCGCTAGCCGCTAGTAGCATTAATCACGATGCCATTATTATGATGATGAAGTACATGTCCACAAATCAGCAAATGATAATCCCGATAACAAATAGTGGTTATGGAGTGGGGCAAGAAGGAAAATTTTGTACCGAGGAATCTGCTCTGAGACCAGTTTCTTTGTATGGCAAGCTCAAAGTTCAAGTGGAGCAAAAAGTCTTGGATCGCAAGAATGCCATTAGTTTGCGATTGGCAACTGTTTTTGGAATGTCGCCACGTATGCGGATTGATCTTTTGGTGAATGACTTTGTGCATCGAGCTGTACGTGATCGCTTTTTGATTTTGTTTGAGAGCCATTTTAAGCGTAATTACATTCATGTGCGTGATGTGAGCCGTGCTTTTTTACACGGATTAGAGAATTTTGATAAATTAAAAAATGAGCCTTATAATGTAGGCTTGTCCGATGCCAATATCTCCAAGTGGGAATTATGCGAAATTATTAAGCGTTATATTCCTGAGTTTTATTTTGAGGAAGCAGCGGTTGGCGAAGATCCTGACAAAAGAGACTATATTGTTTCTAATGAAAAAATAGAAAAAACTGGGTTCAAACCTCAACATTCCTTGGACTTAGGCATTCAGGAGCTTATCAAAGGTTACCAAATGATTAATAATGCTCGATACACTAATATATAGTAGCAAAGGTCGCTAGTCTTCGCATGTCTCGGCCCAATATAACTTTATATTCCTTTAGAAGATGCCCTTTTGCTATTCGTGTGCGGATGGTTTTGAATGAAAAGAATATTTTGTTCAAGATTGTAGAAGAAGATTTGAAAAATATGTCTGCTTCAATAAAGAAATTGCATCCAGAGGCTAAAGTGCCGGTTCTAGTCGACGGTGATACGGTAATATATGAATCTGCAATCATCACTGAGTATATAGATGAAAAGTATCCTAAGATTGCCTTGATGCCAATTGAGCCCGACCTACGCATGCAAGTGAGGGAATGGACATATGCCTGCAATCATTTTTTTAAACCAGAAATTGATAAGTTTAAGTATAAATCAGACCAACTTAGCGAGGATGAAATGGTCGTCGTTAAGGAGCTGTTGAACCAATATTTATTTAGATTAGACACGGCATTAAAACAGTCTGAATGGTTGGTGGGGAATGAATTATCATTAGCTGACCTGCATTGCTTTCCATTTTTTAGGCAATTATATAGAGTCACACCACAATTAGACAATATTAAGCAGTATGCTAACCTCATAGATTGGTATCAAAAAATCTTGAAGAGACCCTCATTTGAACTAGCCATGCGCAAAAGTGACTAAACCTGTCTAAATAGTTATTTGAAAAGAATAATTACTTTTGTCTCTCAAAATATGCTTGCTGTAAAATCGATAGTAGGATTAATTAATTATGGTAATCTTTATTAGGATATTGGCTAACTAGCCCTTGTGAAAATGGACATTTCAATGTAACATCTTTATATGCGCACTTTAGTTAATACCTACTTTAAATTTATCCCTACAGCCATCTTTTTGACACTTTGTGCAACTAGTTTGTTCCTCATATCTAGCAATCCTGTTCACGCTTATGGCAAAACCTCTAATATTTCTCGCGTTATTAGCTTGAACGATTCGGCTCATATCATCAAAAAAGGCAGCGGTGTGCGTAGGCCTTTGGCGGTTGGTGATTTTGTTCAAAAAGGTGATGTTGTTGAGGTGATAGGTCGTAATTATGTGAATATTGCAATAGATAGAGCAGGTAAAAACGTTATTCACTTAGAAGGTGATGCTGTTATGGGTTTGGATAATGGAAGCATTGCCAAAGTTGATTTGGTCAAGGGTAAAATGATAGCCCTTTTGGATGATTTGCCCAATCTGGGCGGCTTTGAAGTTTCGACGCCGAGTGCAGTGGCTTCAGTGCGAGGAACTTATTTTAAGGTGAATAGCCAGGTTAATTTTTCATCCATGCACCTATATAAAGGCAGTTTAGCCGTCACAAGTATTGATGCGAATGGTAAGCGTGGTGGCAGCGCTGTACTTGTGCCTGGCTATGAGACCTTCATCGATTTTGGCAGTTCTGCTCCAGGCGAGCCAACTCTCATGTCCAGGAATAGCTTTGGAGAAATCAATAATGTGATTAGCTCCCTACCTAACCCACCTTCATTTTTAATTTATGGAGATCTAGTTGACAAGGTGGACTCAGACCAACCTTTGATCAGTGCCAACGACGATCAGCAAATCAGCCCGGCGCTCGAAAGTGAATTCAGAAATCGCTCTAGATTGGTTGTTTCAACAGATAAATTGAGACAGGTAAAAGCTGATGACGGTGACGGCGAACCTTCACGTCTTTTGTTCTAAGAATAATAAATACCTCGAATTACCACCACATCCGATTCAAATACACCCAATTTTTCAATACATAATCCTAGTAAAATTAGCGCATTTAATCATTGTAAGACATGCTCACGAGAGTTAATATGTTAGCTTATTAATTAAATGTGGGGGAGATTGTATGAAATTGATACTTGAGAAGCTATTTGTGGGTTGCATTGTGATTGCTGCTTTTGGTTTGGGTTTTGTGAGTCTGGCACAAGCTGGCACAGCTAGTTCTATTGATGCGGGTGTTGAGCTGAGTTTGGAGCGCTTGTATGAAGAAGTTGCTGGTAGCAAGGTCTTGTTGAAAGACGCAAAAGGCGTGCTGGTTTTTCCTTCTGTGCTCAAAGCGGGGATTGGAATTGGCGCGGAGTATGGTGAGGGAGCTTTATTAATTAAGGGAAAGAATGAAGGCTATTACAGCACAGCGGCGGCATCCATTGGTTTGCAATTAGGCGCGCAGAAGAAGACTGTGGTTGTGGCTTTTATGGATTCTAAAGCCTTAAAGAATTTTAGAGCGAGTTCGGGTTGGAAAGCAGGCGTAGACGCTTCAGTGGCTGTGGTTAAAGTTGGCGCCGGCGGCGCAGTTGATACAACGCAGTACGATCAGCCAATTTTGGGCTTTATTATTGGCCAAAAAGGCTTGATGTACAATTTGACGCTTGAGGGGTCAAAATTCACTAAAATAGTTAAATAATAATTTTTTAAAAAGAATACGCCTGATATAGACAATCCCAAAGGCACCCAAGATTGCCGCGGCCCCAAAACGGCCTCGCAATGACGGGATTTTACGTAGGTTGCTCATAATATTAGCGATCGATTGGCATTATGTTAATCCTAAGAAATTGACAATAAACCGACCAGTTGGTACAATTGTCGCTGTAAATATTTCAATCACATATCTTTAGTACGGGAGACATTTTGGGTAAAAAATTAGATACATTTGTGGTGCATTACACGGAATGGATACTCAAATATCGCTGGGTTGTGATTGCGTTAACGCTTGGTCTGGCCATGGCTTTTGCTTCCGGTTTGCCAAACTTGGGCTTTGCCACCAATTACCGTGTCTTTTTTAGTCAAGAAAACCCCGAACTCAAGGCCTTTGAAGAATTTCAAAGCAAATACACCAAAAGTGACAATATTTTATTTGTCATCCAACCCAAAGATGGCAAGATCTTCAGTCCGATGGCTATGGATGCCATGGAACGCATCACCAAAGAAGCCTGGCAAATACCCTACTCTATACGCGTTGACTCATTAACCAATTTTCAACACACTTGGGCAAATGAAGATGACTTGACCGTGGAAGATTTGGTTCAAGACGCGAAGAACAAATCACAGGCTTATCTGAATCAAAGAGAATCTATCGCATTGAATGAGCCATTATTGCTGAATAATCTTGTCGCGCCTGATGGTCTTACTGGTGGCGTCAATGTGATATTGCAAATGCCTCAAAAAACAATCACAGAAGTTCCTGAAGCCGTCGCTGTGGCTAGAGATATTGTTTCTAGGATGCGTGTGGAATACCCTGATTTGACGATTGTTTTATCAGGTATGTCCATGATGAATAATGCTTTTTCTGAAGCCGGCATGCATGATATGGGCCATTTGGTTCCGATTATGTATTTAATTCTCATTGGGGTTATGGTGCTTGCGTTACGATCAGTCCTGGCGTCGATGGTTGCCGTGGTGATTATATTTTTGTCGAGTCTCATGGGGATGGGGATCGGCGGTTATTTGAAAGTACTTTTGACGCCTATATCGATGTCGGCGCCAACCATTATCATGACATTAGCTATAGCTGACAGTATTCATATTTTGGTCAGTATGCAGACATTGATGCAAGAGGGTAAGACGAAGCGCGAAGCTTTGATAGAAGCCATACGTGTGAATGCACAACCCATTTTTATCACCAGTCTGACTACAATTATCGGGTTTTTGAGTCTCAATTTTTCTGACTCACCACCATTTTGGCATTTGGGCAATATCACGGCGGCGGGAATTGCGTCTGCGTGGTTTTTGTCTATGACCATACTGCCTTGTCTAGCCAGCTTATTGCCAATTAAGGCGCGTAAAGAAATTTCAAATTCCAAAACGCAAGCATTGATGACACACCTTGCTAGCTTTGTGATTAAAAGAAAAAAATTAATTTTGTGGGGTGTTGGCGGGCTGACTATTGTGCTAGCACTTTTGGCACCGACTATAGAATTAAATGATGAATTCGTTAAATATTTTGATAAGCGTCTTGAGTTTAGAAATGATGTTGATTTTGCCAACGATAATTTGACAGGTGTTTATAATATGGAGTTTTCTATCCCAGCTGAAGGGCCTGGTGGGATAAATGAATTGGAGTATTTGAATCATTTGGAACGCTTTAGCCAATGGCTAAAAAAGCAGTCGATCGTCACGCATGTTTATAGCTATTCGGATATTATTAAGCGATTGAATAAAAATATGAATGCAGATAATCCTAAGTTTTATGCCATGCCGGATCAGCGTGAATTGGCGGCGCAGTATTTATTGCTTTATGAATTGTCTTTGCCGTATGGATTGGACTTGAACGACCGCATCACGATTGATAAGTCAGCCACACGAGTGTCGGTCGCGATGCAGAATACGAGCACAGAGAATTTTAGAGCCTTTAAAGTGACTGCCGAGAACTGGCTAAAAGATAATACGCCAAGTTATATGTTGACTGAGGCGACTAGCTCAACGACTATGTTTGCGTTTATTTCACATCGCAATGTTGTGAGTATGTTAAAAGGCAATGTATTGGCATTATTGCTGATTGCCATAGTGATGATGATTAGTCTTAAAGATATTAAAATGGGTGCTTTGAGTATTGTGCCGAATGCCTTACCTATTCTTTGTACCTTTGGGATATGGTCTATATTCGTGGGTCAAGTGGGTATGGCCGCGGCAACCGTCACGGCTACATCTATGGGTATTATTGTGGATGATACTGTGCATTTTTTGAGTAAATATGTGCGCTCCAGGAGAGAGGATGGCGCAACCCGTGAAGAGGCTATACGGCATACCTTCAAAACCGTAGGGCCCGCAATTTTGGCCACAACGACGGTGCTTGTCATAGGTTTTAGCTATTTAGCAACGTCCGTTTTTATGATTAATTCTCAAATGGGTTTATTAACAGCCATTGCCATTATCGTGGCATTCTTTTTCGATGTATTATTGTTGCCAGCCATATTGTTGATTGGCGATTCCAAAAAATAGGAGTTGATGTGAATAAAATATTTAGACAAAGCGGATGGATTGTAGCGGTAATTGGTATATTGTTTACAAGTACAGCGTCATGGGCGCAAACCCCAGAGGAAAGGGGTTACTCAATAGCCGAAAAGAATGAAATTAGCGACAGGGGTTTTGCGGATTCACGCGCCGATTTTAAAATGATACTCAAAAATGCGACTGGTAAGACAAGCTCGCGCGAATTAGAGGTGATGACGTTAGAAGTGACCGACCTCGGTCTGGGTGATAAGAGCATGACCATTTTTGGTAGTCCAGCTGATATTAAGGGCACGGCCTTATTGAGTCATGCGAAGATTTTGGACCCGGATGATCAATGGTTGTATTTGCCTGCATTAAAACGTGTGAAACGAATATCGTCGGTGAATAAGTCAGGCCCTTTTGTTGGTAGTGAATTTGCTTTTGAAGATTTTACGTCAACTGAGCTAGGTAAGTATGATTATAAGTATTTAAGAGAAGAGGCTTGCGGTGACTTGACATGCAATGTAGTCGAACGCTATCCAAAATATGAGCACTCGGGTTATACGAGACAAATTAGTTGGTTTGATACGCAAGACCACCAATTGCGTTCCGTGGAATTTTATGATCGCAAAGACACATTGCTTAAGACTTTAAAACTCAATGATTATCGCTTGTATCTTGATAGGTATTGGCGCGCACATCAATTACTAATGAAAAATCATCAAACGGGTAAGGAAACCAGCCTTGAGTATTCAAATTTTGAATTTCAAACAGGTCTGACTGACGCTGATTTTGTCAAAAATACCCTCAGTCGAAGAAGATAGAATGCGTGCTGAAGTTTAGCTTGCACCGTTTATATGCCGCAATAACGGCGGTTAGTTTACTTGTGTGTATTGAGCATGCCTATGCGGCGCAAGATATTGATTGGGACTTATCTGGTTATGTGGCTGGTGAAACTCGGGCATACACCGACACACCTTCTTTTCCACGTCAAAAGGATAAGCCCGATTATTCCTTTGTTTACAATCCTGAATTACGCTTCAAATCAAAAGACAACAAACATCAAGTCACTATAATCCCATTTGGCCGCATTGACAGCATTGATCATGAGCGCACACATTTTGATATGCGAGAAGCGTATTATTTGAATGCGGGCGACTCCATGACTTACTTGATTGGAATTGACAAGGTGTTTTGGGGCGTTACGGAATCCAAACATTTAGTTGATATTGTTAATCAGACAGATGGCGTTGAGGATATAGACGGCGAGGCTAAGCTGGGACAGCCCATGTTGAATGCGTCTATGAGTCGCGATTGGGGAACATTGGATTTTTATTTAATGCCCTACTTTAGAGAGAGGACCTTTGCTGGAGAAAAGGGTCGGCTGCGTGCATCGCTGAGTATTGATACAGATAATCCAGTATATGAATCAAATGCTGAAGAATATCATGTGGATGCGGCGATTCGCTATTCACATTATCGGGGCGATTGGGATTTTGGCATCTCACATTTTTATGGAACGAGTCGCGAACCAAGGCTGATCGCGAATTCTTCAGGGGACAAGTTCATCCCTCATTATGACATTATTAACCAAACAGGCATTGATATTCAATTAACACAAGACGCTTGGTTGTGGAAATTGGAGGCAATCGCGCGTGAGGGGCAGGGTGATTTTTTTGTGGCGCTTAGCTCAGGCTTTGAATACACGTTTTATCAAATTGCGCGCAGCAATGCGGATTTGGGTCTTTTGGCCGAATATCATTATGACGGCCGAGACTCACGGGCACCGGCAACAGCGCTTGATGATGACATATTCGCTGCATTACGATTAACCTTCAACGACATTCAAGACACAGCTTTATTGGCGGGGCTCACCATTGATCCACTCACCGATGAAATTTTTTATAATTTGGAAGCGGAGACCCGCATTGGAGATAATTGGAAGCTTGAATTGAGACTGCGTGTTTTTTCTGGCCCCATTGACGTGAATGATGCTTTGCGTTCAATTGACACCGACGATTATTTGCAATTGAGATTGGCTTATTATATTTAATCGATGAAGTTCTGCCGTTTTAGCATGCTAGGAACCACAGAATTAGATACTAATCTAGGCTTGGGTGTAATTCTGATTGCTATAGTCTCTACATGGTAATTGTTTATGAAATAATGTACAAAATAAACATGGCCAGATCATGAATGCCCCCTTATAATATACGCATCCAAGCTGTATGCATTCATCTAGCGAATAAGGGGAATATGAAATGTCGTCTAGCAAATTTTTTAAGAAAAGATCTTCAATTAAAATTATTTTGAATTTAGCGCTTTGCGCTTGCATAATGATTAACTCTGCACCGCCCGTATTTGCCAAGAGGCCTCCCGTACGCATTGTCGCTGAATTGGCCGATGAGTTTCAAAGCAGCCAATTATTGGAACAGCTCCAAGAAGGTGCGACAAAGGTTGAAGTCGCTGATATGGAGGGTCTGATTCTTCCTGAGGCGAGTTTTTTAGGTCCAGTGGAGAATTCTGCAAACCAACCCTATATTGAAACAGCTGAGGAAGAGCATGAATTGGGCAGCGACGGCCAAATTCAATATTCAACGGGCAGTGCTCAACTCAGAAGTGGCGATACTAAAACGCAAGTTTTTATGTATTCCAATGGCCTTGCTGAAATTATCTTGCCAAGCAACCAAACACGTTTGATTGGACTGAAGCAATACAATATTAACTTTGATGAAATTGCAAGCCGCTTTCCTTTGCTGGCCCAAGCCATAGAATCGAATTTTGTGATTCAGTCACGAGAAGCAAAACCATTTCAAATAGGCCTAACTTTGTCTGCGCCCAATGATGCTTATTTTGATTCGCAGTGGGGCCTTGAAGCTTTGGGCGTTTTAGACGCATGGGAATTCAATTATGGTGAAGGCATTATCGTCGCTGTGATTGACGAGAGCATTGATTATACGCATCCAGATTTGGCAGCAAATATTTGGATTAATAGCGGTGAAATAGAGGGGAATGGTATTGACGATGATGATAATGGTTATATAGATGATTATCGTGGCTGGGATATACGCAATAATGATAATGACCCCTACTCTGCAAATTCTTCAGCGGGTCATGGCACGCATGTGGCTGGAATTATTGGCGCCTTGAATGATAATAACGTGGGTGTATCAGGCGTTGCGCCCAAGAGTCAAATCATGGCAATTCAAGGATTTAATTTTGATGATGATAATAGAGATCCTGTTGCTGCGGCTTCAGTGACAAATGCTGTGTATTATGCTGTGGATAATGGGGCGCGGGTTATTAATATGTCTTTGGGCATATCTCCGCTGGCCTACTCTACGGCTACTTTGCAGGCTTTTGAAGACGCATTAGCATATGCTAAAGCTCGTGACGTTATTGTGGTTGTGGCTGCCGGTAATAATTTTGGTTTTATAGATGCGTATCCCGCTTTATTTGATGATGTTATAACCGTTGGAGCATTGGCAATCACATCGCCGGGATTTTATTATTTGGATAACTATTCTAGCATTGGCTCAAGTTTGGACTTCGTTGCTCCCGGATCAGACATATTATCTCTTAGGTCCAAGTCGGGATACGAAAATGCTTATGATCCAGACAGTTCTGTGAGTGGCGATGAGGATGAGGACTATACCGTAATATCGGGAACGTCGATGGCAGCGCCGCATTTAGCTGGCATTGTGGCTTTATTGCTAGCCCAAGACCCAGCACAAGGCTTTGAAGATATTTATAGACGATTGAAGTATTCAGCATATAGTGGCCCAACGGACTATAGCGAATCTTTGGGATACGGATTAATAAACTATAGCGCTTTGTATCAAGATTTTTATGATGATGGACGACTCAAAATATTTTATAGCCCTTCAGGAGCCTATGTTTTGCTTGCATATTGGGGTGTATCTAGTGCTATCAAAACGCAAACTGGTTATGACCAAAACGGGGATTTGGAATACACTGAATTTTTTCATGAAACAGGTGAACTTGAAAAGGTTGTCGCGCGCAATGGCGATATAACCTATTACTACAAATCATCAGAGCGCATTTCTATTGAGTATACAGCCGCCTCAGGGGTGACTGATGAATTCCTTAATGAAGATTATAATGGCACTGGCAAGGGGCGATTAGTTAAGTCTGTTGCCGCGAACGGGGAATTAACTCTCTACGCCTATTGGGGTGATACGGCTTGGGGTGATACGACCATTATTAAGCGCCTAATCTTATTGACAGCTAATGGAAATATAATTAGGTATACAAGGTATTTCTCTGATGGCAATGTTTTAGCCATAAGAAATAGTGCTAACGATGAAACTTTTTTCTTTAAAGATTCGCAACTTATTTATGCAGAATTCAATGCTGAAACAGGAATAAGAAATGAGTATTTGGATGAAGATTTTGGTGGTAGTGGAAAAGGTAGGTTGGTCAAAAAATTATTTTTAAATGGTGAGTATATTCTATACACGTATATTGGCAATACCGATGAAGTGGATACGCAAAAACGTTATGACAGCGAGGGCAATGAAATTGGCGCGATTGTAATAACTTTATATGGCTCCGGACGTGTGCACACAGAAACTGATGTAACTACGGGTATTGTTTTGACATATGCAGATGAGGATTTTGGAGGTTCGGGCAAGGGACGGCTTATTCTAAAAACGATGCCTGACGGTAGTTACACGACATATACCGAGTATTTTGGCAATACGGCGCAGGAAAAATTTCAAAAGGAATATGACTCATCTAATCGTTTATTGCGAACACATGAATATGATGCGAATGGAATGTTGCAACCTGATTATGATAATTTGACTGCTTATTTCGAGCGTTTTGCGGATGAAAATACAGGTATGGCGATTAGCCATATTGGCTCTGTGAATAGTTTGCAAGTCACACATGCTTATGACGCTGCCCTGTATATATTGGCTGGTGGTGCGACGTCGAATAAAGTTTTGGATCACTTGGCTACAGGCTCTGGATTTGTGCTAAATACGGGTTATGCTCCCGCAAATGGGGTTTATATAGATTTGTCGACTACGGGCGTTTTTCAGCCGGGCTTTGACCGCTACAATATCCATGCAGGTCCAAATGCATGGTTGGGGATAGCCGCACTTTATGGTTATGGGCAAAGTGATAATATTAATTATTTAGAATTTGCCAAGGCGCGCGCTAACTTTTTAGTGGATTTATTAGATCCTGCAGATGGAGGAATTCGTATGGGTCCCATTGGTCAATTTCACCCGCTTGGCAATGACTTTTTTTGGAGGATTAAATCTACCGAAAACAATATGTCCGTTTTAGCTTTGTTTGATGCCTTGGTGGAGCAAGGTCAAAGCGCTTATGCAATACAGGCAGATAAAGTATGGACATATTTAAAAAGTATGTATGATCCAATAAATCATATTTTTTCACGGGGAGCCAAATTCAATGGAACTGATTGGGTTAAAGATGAACTTGTCGATTTTGCAACTGACACAATCGGTTGGATACCATTAGATCGCGTGCTAAGCGATGATTACTTTGGTGCAACGCTATTTGACCGCTTAAGTGAAGTCGAGCACATGATAGCTCAGGCTGAGTTGTTGACTGGTGTGTATGACGATGACGGAAATTTGTTGGGCTTTAGCTTCTCCGCCAGCTCCAAAGTTGATTCGATTATATCAATTGAGTGGTCAGCCCAATTCATCAGCCTTTATCAAAAAATGGCGCAAAGTTATAAGCAAATTGGAAATGATGCCAAGCACACCTTGTACACCGATAAAGCCACAGCTTTGAGGAATTCGATTGAGGGTTATTTTGTTGTTACCGCTGAGGGTGATGTCGCTGCGCCCTATGCCGTATTTCAGGATGGCAGTGGCGCATATGATAAAGACACGGGCCATGACTTTAGAACGCCTGCGTGTGATTCTTGTTCAATTGTTTACAGCGCTTCAGGAGTTTATATGAAGTTTGCACGCCTTGGGGTGGACCCGCTACGGCATGACAAACCATTCATCGACAACATTAATTATATTACTACAGCCGACACTTATATCTTTTACGATTCTGGTAATTTGAAGACATTATTAGATGATAGCGACGGTACCTTGTATGAGTATTTGGACGAAGATTTTTATAATAACAGCACAGGTCGAGTGAGTAAAAAAACCTTAACTAATGGGAATTATACTTTATACACTTATGTAACGAATAGCGACACCATTGATACTCAAATTACATATGATGGTGACGGCATTGAAATCGGCACTTCTGTAAAAACTTTTTATGCTAGTGGTAGCATTAAAACGGAATATTTTCCCACGACTGGGATCTTTAATGAATATCTTGACGAAGATATTGGGAATGGCAATAGAGGTCGCGTTGTCCTAATTAGGTACTCAAGTGGAGATTTTCATCTCTATGCATACTGGGGTTCAACGACTGTTGTTAAACGTAAATATGAACTCACGCAAAATGGAAATTTGATTCTATACACGAGTTATTACAATAATGGGGCCGTATCTTCAGTGAGAGGCCCCCAAGGCAATCAATCTTTTTATTATAAGAATTCCGAAAGATTGCGCGCGCTTTATGCGGCTAATACGGGTACATATTTAGAGTATATTGACGAAGATTTTAATTCCACCGGCAGAGGCCGCTTAAGTAAACAGGTTTTTGCAAATGGTGACTACATACTATATACCTATGTAGGTGCTACAGACGTCATTTTGTCGGAAGTTATGTATGATAAAGATGGCAATATTATTAACGACATAGAGGTTGTCTTTTATGAAGCATCAGGTAGGGTGCAGAAAGAATATAAGGCGTCCACGCAGTTCACTAAGCATTATATAGATGAAGACTTTGGCGGTAGCGCCAAAGGAAGATTGTTCCGTGAAACTCAATACATTGATTCTGCAATAGAACTTATAACTGAATATGTAGAATATTGGGGTGATGCAGCGATATCTAAGCTAGAACATTTTTATAGTCGAGATAGATCAACGGATATTGAGACATTGGTTCAAACCTTAGAATACTTAGAGGATGGCAGGATATATAGAAATATATTGCCAAATGAGCAGGAGAACGGCGCGTTGTACGAGCAGGTGGAAACGTTCTTGTATTATCCTAGCACCCATTTGCAATCCAGATTATTTGTAGAAACATTTCAGGATGGTTCTTTGAAGCTCAGAAGAGAAACATTGTATTACGATGTGAGTGAGCGCATCCAAAGCTTCTTTTCGACTGCAACTGTTATTTTGGATGAATTCTTGGACGAGGATTTTAACAACACCGGAGAGGGCCGCTTAACTAAGCGTACATTTCCAAATGGTAATTACACCGTCTACACTTATGTAGGAAATACGGACGTAATAGAAACAGAGCGAACTTATGATGCAGATGGCAATGAAATTCTAGTTCCGCAGTTCACTTATTACCCTAATGGTAGAGTGAAAACAGAATTCGACCCTGCCACGGGCATACTATTAGAGTATTATGATGAAGATTATGCTGGTAGTGACCAGGGGCGCATCTTGCGCCAAACTTTGTCAGACAATAGCTATAGGATATATACTTATGTTGGTGATACGGCCTTAGTAGCTTCGGTTATTCAATATGATGATAATGATACTGAAATAAGCGGATACGAATACACCTATCACAATAGTCAGAGAATAAGAACTGAATACAATCGCAGTACTGGCACGACTCAAGAGTATGAAAATTCAGATTTTGATTCTACTGGAATTGGTAGGGTTCTTCTTAAAAGATTTAGTGACGGCATATTCGAATTGTACGCCTATTGGAATGATACCTTAACTCTAAAGCGACATTTTGTAATCACCGGCAATGGCACGCTTTTGACCTATACCCAATATTACTCATCTGGCGATAGGGCGTCTCTTAAGGTAACCAATGGTGACATCACATATTATTTTAAAGAGTCACAACGCATACAAAAGGAATTTGAAAAATTATCCGGCATTAGCTTAGAGTTTATTGATGAAGACTTCAACTCTACAGGCAAGGGGCGTTTACGCAAAAAGACTTTATCAAATGGTGAGTATTTTATTTATACTTATGTTGGTAATACCGACGAGATTGAATCCGAAACTCATTATGATGCCAATGGCAATATTGCTTCCGGCGGCGCGGGCCTTAGTATGAGTTCAATTTCTGAAGAAGATATTTATGGAGCTTCGGGCTATAGCGAAATGATGATGGAGAAGAATAGACAAATTAAGTATAGCATCGGCCGAAGAGACTATTCATCCCCATTTCAGAATGCTACTTAATGCCGCTATAATAGCCCTACTTCACATTAGTTAAACTTGTTTTTTCCAAGTATTCATCATATGTCATATGTTGATTATCAATGACGCCCGTCGGGGTGATTTCGATGATTCGAGTAGCAATGGATTGAATTAAGGCGTGATCTTTAGATGTGAAGAGAATGGTTCCAGGAAATTTGAGCATAGATTCATTAAGCGATTCAATGGCTTCCAAATCCAAATGACTTGTTGGCTCATCAAAAATTAGTACATTTGCATCGTTGAGCATCATTCGCGCCAACATGCAACGCACCTTTTCGCCACCCGATAAAACGCATGATTTTTTTAAAGTTTCTTCGCCACTAAAGAGCATCCTTCCCAATTGTCCACGGATAAAGCCTTCTTCGCCATTAGGTGAGAATTGTCTTAGCCAGTCATTCAGGTTATGCTTGCTTTGAAAATATTTGGTATTATCTTTAGGATAGTATGAACGATTGGTGGAAGCGCCCCATTTGAATTCACCTTCGTCGGATTGAAGCTCATCGACAAGAATTCTAAATAATGTACTAATGGATATGTCGCTTTCAGAAACAAAGGCTACCTTTTCACCATTTTCTATTCTAAACCCGAGATTGGTGAATATAGGTTTAGTGTCTATGGATTTAGCTAACTTCTTAATTTCGATAATATTATTACCAGCTTCTTTACCTTGCCGAAATTGAATAGCAGGATATTTACGTGTAGTTGGTTTGATATCGGTTAGAACAATTTTTTCGAGCATTTTTTTACGTGAGGTAGCTTGTCTGGATTTAGATGCATTCGCACTAAAGCGGGCGATGAATGCTTGTAGCTCTTTGCGCTTCTCGTCCGCTTTTTTATTGCCATCCCTTAATTGCTGCTGGGCTAAATTGCTCGATTGGTACCAAAAGCTATGATTCCCGACAAATAATTGTATTTTACTATAGTCAATATCAGCAATATGCGTGCAAACTTGATCTAGAAAATGCCTATCATGCGAAACGACAATAACCGTATTTTTGAAATCGTATAAAAAATTCTCTAACCACATAATCGTTTTGATATCTAGATTATTAGTGGGCTCGTCCAGAAGAAGGATGTCGGGCTCACCAAATATAGCCTGAGCGAGTAGCACACGCACTTTGAGCGCACCAGTTAGCTCTTTCATGGGTAGGGACTGCAGGGATTCAGCAATCCCTAAATTACTCAATAATTGGGCAGCGTCAGATTCGGCATTCCAACCATCCATGCGTTCAAATTCACTTTCAAGCTCAGATGCCTTAATGCCATCTGCGTCTGAGAAGTTCTCTTTGGCATAAATTTCATTCTTGGCTTGCATGACTTTAAATAGCTCAATATGGCCCATAATAACGACGTCGAGTACTAGAATTTCGTCATATTGAAAGTGATCTTGCTTTAATACTGAAAGGCGCTTACCAGACGGAATGAGGACATCGCCACTTGTTGACTCAATTTCCTTGGATAAGATTTTTAGAAAGGAGGATTTGCCAGACCCGTTAGCTCCGATTAACCCATAGCAATTGCCAGGATTAAAGGTGATGGACACTTTTTCAAATAGTACCCTTTTGCCGTATTGTAATGAAATATTAGATGTACTAATCATAAAAATCCTATGCCAAAAGCTATTTATGGCGGTATTGTGTATCGATCAGGACATGCCTGATTATTGTATAAGTTGAGTAAACAAAGTAGTTTAGAAGCTTGGTCCCCATGCCTACGAATCGGGTCCGAAGACTGAGAATTATATCACGAAAGCGCTTAAAAGCGTAATCTCTAGCCAATCTCATGGCTAATTACCTATTTGAGGGCTTTGAGTGTAGAATAGCCAATTATGGACATAAAAACTAAATCGACACCCATTGAAGTCTTAAAGCAATGTTTTGGCTATGAAAGCTTTAGGCTGGACCAAGAAGCTATTATAAATTCGGTATTATTGGGTCAGGATGCTTTTGTATTGATGCCGACGGGTGGTGGCAAGTCTTTATGCTATCAAATCCCAGCCATAATAATGGACGGCCTCACAATTGTTATATCGCCTTTAATCGCTTTGATGAAAGATCAAGTCGATGCACTCACTCAAAACGGCATTAATGCCGCTTATTTGAATTCCTCTTTAACGATAGATGAGCAAAGAGAGCTTATCCAAAATTTGGAGTCTGGGCAGATTAAGCTTTTGTATATCGCACCCGAAAAACTCTTTGCGCATAATGGGCAATTCATGGAGTATTTAAAATCAAGTCGAATTCCCAAAATAGCACTCTTTGCTATTGATGAAGCGCATTGCATATCTCAATGGGGCCATGATTTTAGGCCTGAGTATTTAAAGTTAAGTGTTCTCAAAAATGAATTTGAGCATACGCCCATATTGGCTTTGACGGCGACTGCCGAAGCATTGACGCTTAATGATATTTATGAAAAATTGGGATTCACAAAAGCCAATTCATATATCTCCAGTTTTGACAGGCCTAATATCCATTATCATGTTGAGGCTAAGACGAATACATACGCTAGGCTTCTTGAATACCTTAAGCTGCACAAAGGTGAATCCGGTATTGTGTATACAATGACGCGTCGATCAGTTGAGGACACAGCGCGGCAATTAGAGCAAGATGGCTATTCAGCTAAGCCATATCACGCAGGTTTGAGCAGAGAAGATAGAGAGACTAATCAAGAGGCATTTATTCGTGACCAAGCCGATATAATAGTGGCCACAGTTGCCTTTGGTATGGGGATAGATAAGTCCAATATTCGTTTTGTGATTCATTTGGATATGCCAAAGAATATTGAAAGTTATTATCAAGAGACGGGCCGCGCAGGCAGAGATGGGCTCAAAAGTGAGGCCTTATTATTCTATAGTCCCGGCGACATGATGCGCATGCGTGCTTTGATTGATAATCCCGAGAATCCAGAACAAAATGATGTTTTGATGCATAAGTTGAGTCAAATGAATCAATTTTGTAATAGCCATACGTGCAGACGCCAATTTTTATTACAGTATTTTGGTGATGCTCATTCGGGTAATTGCGCCTCATGTGATATTTGCTTGAATGAGAGTGTTCAAGTAGATGGAAGTGAGGCCGCTAAACAAATTATTCAAGCCGTGTATGCACTCAAGCAATACTATGGATTGACTATGGTGATCGATTTTTTGAGAGGGTCTAAATCAAAAAAAATACAATCCTGGCATAGCTCACTGCCGGGCTTTGGTGAAGGTTCGGCTTATAGTAAAGATGATTGGCGTATTATGATTTATAGCCTCGTAGCACAGGGGTTTCTCAAGCAAGAAGGGCAACCTTATCCAGTTCTCAAGCTAACAGCCAGTAGTCAAAGTGTAGTTGAGGGTGAGGAGTCTGTTTATTTTAAGAATGTAATCAAGAAAACTATAGTTAAAACGGAATCCAATGATTGCGATCAAGAATTACTGCGCATACTAAAGGCCACGCGCATGGAGATTGCTAATAATGAAAACGTACCTGCCTACATTATTTTTTCTGATAAATCATTAATTGAATTGGCTAGTTATAGACCGTTTGAAATGGAAGAATTGGGTTTGATTTCTGGTTTTAGCGAAATCAAAGTGACGCGTTATGGAAAAATATTTTTGGAAGAAATAAAAAAATATTGTTATCAATATGATATTGATTCCTGCATGCATAAAAAAACTAAGCCGCAAAGATCTGAACCCAAAAAACAAAGTAATGAACCCAGCCCCACGCAATTAGAGACTTTGGCTTTATTCAAAAAAGGGCATAAATTTAGTGAAATCGCCGCATTGAGGGGATTGGTTAAGACGACAGTCGAGGGCCATTTAGCGGCCTTTGTTTTGAGCGGTGACTTGGAAGTGCAAGCCTTGGCCCGCGCGGACAAAATAGATATTATCAAAGAAGCTATATTGAGAGTAGGTCAGGATCGATTGGCCCCCATAAGATATGACTTGAATAATACAGTTGAATACGTAGAAATTAAAGCCGTCTTAAATGATATGAAGCGACAGGGCCAAATTTAGTTCAGTTAAAAGACGCTATTGATTAGGCTCCAATTTAGGCAAGGCATTACTTAGTAGTATTCTATTAACAATTCCTCCTTTGTCTCAGCGATGATGGCGGGCGGCGGTCCTCCGGTTTCATCTGAGTCAAGAGCCATGGCGTGTGCCCCTCGACTTATATTGGGGTTGGATAGATTTCGAATGACATGGTTGGTTGAAATAATCTTTCAGTGATTTGTGTGGATAATGTATTGTGTTCACGCTCAAAAGCGATATTGAATATATCTTGATTAATCTCTTCACGACCATCGAGATTGACGCTATTTGTATTGGATGCTGTATTTCAGTCAAATTTGAATGTGAGCTTATACCTTCAGCCAAGACGAGTTTTTGTAAGCTAATCCGTTGGGATTGAGTGGGCTCGCTAGCGATATTCTCTTTGCTAATCGAAAGAAATTGAGTTATTTCAACATTGTCACTGACATTAAACTCCGCATCAAAAGATTCAAAAGTGACTAGGGATTTGTCAAAATTACTCACCAGCGTTTGGTCACGATGTTCGACTTGGAATATACTGCCACGCACGGAGGCGACACCCAATGGTGGTTGCGCGCTACACTTCTCACCTTTGCGCAAAGCGTGTAATTTAGAAAAAATATCACCATAAAGCATTTCGATTTCTACGGGTTTGGTGGACTTAAAATGCAGGTCTGAACTAGGTCTAATGCGGACAATATTCTCTTTATTATTATCCATAATTAGTGAAATAGAACTCTTCGGACTGACTTTAATTGAGTCTGCCGGCTTAATTTCTGAACCTAAGGCCAGCTCCTCAGCCTGATCCTCATTAATAATATACACTTGACCTTGTGTGGACACGACTTGAAATTTGCGCACATCTTAGGCATAGACTGTCGACGGTCTCAAATAGCTAAAGAAGAGCGTGAAAATGAGGGCGCCCATAACCACGGCGGTGTATTTCATATGTTTTGTAAATAGGAAAATTGGGGACATTGTATTTTGACTTTCCTTTAATTCAACTTAACTTTGCTATTAGCATTATTAAATATTCACCCGAACGACCTTGGCTGGCTTGCCTCAAGCCGCTGCCTTGGACAGTCGATTATTTTGAAGCATTTCATTCACCGAAAGATATAGTAATTGAAATTCTACTCAATACTTTCGTTAGTGGCGGGGTCTATGGTTGTAGCGCGTTCGTCTGAAAGGGTTATGGCGCCTCCGTCTGACTCTGGAGAATTGTCAGCGCCTCCGCCGCTGTCAATGTGTACGCCAGATAGCGAATTGATTTGCTCGGCACCATAAGCGCCTGAATCAATAGTGCTCTCTGAAAAGGCGCCACCACCTGAGCCACCTGGATCTGGTGAAGCGCCTGAATCACGTTCGGCATCAAGAAGGAAACCGCTTCCTGGATCAGTTAAAGCATCTGAGCCACCAGTGGTGCTCTCTAAGATGCTATCGCGACCTAAATCAACTTGACCAACTGTACTGGCTTGATCAACTGAAGGGGTTGTGGATGTTGTTGTTCCGGTTACGGGGGTGGTGGTATTAGGAGTAATGAACAAAGTTATGCTATCGGCCCATTCAATCTGTTGGGGGGAGATTCTGACTAGCGGTTTATGTTTGGTGCGAATATTTGCTCTGGTCAGTGAAAGATGTTTTGATATAGTTGTTTTGCCGGTGACTTTGGAGTTTTCGTCGAAGGATTCAAATGTGACGAGGGATTCATCAAAGTTAAAGACTTGGGTTATATTCCTATGTACTACTTGATAAATGCTGCCGCGCACAGAGGCGAGACCCAAAGGCGTTTGCACACTATACTTTTCACCGTTGGGCAAAGCATGTAGCTTGGAGAAAATATCTCCATAAAGCATTTCTAATTCAACAGGCTTAGTGGACTTGAAGTGAATATCTGAACTTGGCCCAACTCGTACTATGTTTTCTTTATTATTGTCCATGGTGAGCATGAGTGCTCCATTTGGGCTTACCTTTATAGTGTCACCAGGCTGAATTTGCGCTCCAGCAGTTAGCTCTTTAATATCATTAGCATTGATGACGTAAGCATCGCCCTGAGAGGAGACTACTTGAAATTTGCGCACATCATCGGCATAGACTGTAGGCTGATTCAAATAGCTAATAGAGAGCACAAGCATAAGAGTGATTTTAATTATGACAGCAGACTTCATGCATTTTGAATTTAAATATGTAATATAGTGCATTTTATTTTGACTTAACCTTTTTAGTTTCAGGTTTATCCAAATCATGGAGACCACTCTTACTGTTGTTGCCAGAATTGTTTTGATTGTCTGAATTACCTTGGTTGCCTCGATCTTCAGATTCACCTTGATTATCAGAATTGTCTGAAGCACCTGAATTACCTTGGCTTTCAAAAATACTACCGCCACCTGAATTGTTTTGATTGTCTGAATTGCCTTGATTGCCGCGATCTTCAGATTCGCCCTGATTATCGGAATTGCCTTCATTGCCACCTGAATTGTTTTGTCTGTCAAAAATACTACCGCCACCTGAATTACCTTGATTGCCACCTGAATTGTTTTGATTGTCTGAATTTCCACGATCTTCAGAATCATCTCTACTGCCGATGCCATCTCCATTACTTGAAGCACCTGAATTATCTTGGCTCTCAAAAATGCTACCGCCACCTGAGCTACCTTGACTACCTTGATTGCCACCCGAATTGTTTTGATTGCCGCGATCTTCAGACTCACCCCGATTATCGGAATTGTCTGAAGCGCCTGAATTATCACGATCCGAATCTTTTTGCTTCTCAAACGGGTTGTCGCGATCAGAATTGCCTGGCTTATCGCTATCGGAATCGTCTTGATTGTCTGATTTATCTTGATTGTCTGATTTATCTTGATTGTCTGATTTATCTTGATTGTCGCGTTCTTCAGAAGCGCCCTGACCATTGGAATTATTTGAATTACCTGAATTATTCTGCCTCTCAAAAATGCTATTGCCATCTGGATTACTTTGATGGTCTGAATTACCCTGATCTGCGTTGGACTTACGACGTTCTTTATTCTCTTGGTGTTTGTCTTTGTCTTCAAGCTCCACCACCACCGCTTTAGCCACTACTAGTTTCGCCACCGCTTTAGCCACTACTAGTTTGGCCGCCTCTAGTTTGGTTGCAGCTTTCGCAGCTTTTTTCGCAGCTTTTTCAGCTTCTTCTGCAGCTTTTTCAGCTTCTTCTGCAGCTTCTTCCGCAGCTTCTTCTGCAGCTTTTTCAGCTTCTTCTGCAGCTTTTTTCGCAGCTCTTTCAGCTTCTTCTGCAGCTTTTTTCGCAGCTTTTTCAGCTTCTTCTGCAGCTTTTTTCGCAGCTTTTTCAGCTTCTTCTGCAGCCGCTAAGTCCCCCACCACTTCAATTACTACTAGTTCAGCCGCCCTTAGTTCAACCACTGCTTCAGCCACTGTTGTTTCAGCAATAACGGGGGTAGTGGCGCTACTGGTATTAACGACCAAAGCTATATTCTCGGCCCATTCAATTTTTTTAGGGGAGATTTTGATTGGCTGTTCATGCGTGTCACGAATATTTGCTTTTGTCAGTGAAAGATGTTTGGAAATAGTTGTTTGATCATTGATTTCGAAGTTTTCGTCGAAGGATTCAAACGTGACTAAGGATTTATCAAAGTTGGAGACTTGGGTTTTGTCTGTATGTCTAACTTGAAATATGCTACCACGGACAGAGGCAACACCTAATGGTGTTTGCACGCTATATTTCTCACCTTGGGGTAGGGCATGTAATTTTGAAAAAATATCCCCATAAAGCATTTCTATTTCGACGGGCGTAGTGGACTTGAAATGTATATCGGAACTGGGCCCAACCCGAACTATATTTTCTTGATTATTGTCCATTATGAGCATAAGCACTCCATTTGGACTCACCTTGACAGTGTCGCCCGGCTGAATCTGAACTCCAGGACTTAGTTCTTTAATCTCAGTATCATTGATGATATAGCCCGCACCCTCAGAGGAGACTACTTGAAATTTACGCACATCATCGGCATAGGCGCCTTGCAGACTTATCAGGGCAAAAGAAATTAGTAGGAAAAAGAATATTTTATTTGTCATGTTTAATTAGAGTGTACACGAAGAGTATGCGGTTATTCAAGTATTTTAAGAAGAATTATTAATAATAATACTATTAATGATTGTTCATGTTAAGTAAATATAAAAAGGACAGGTTAATGATAACCTGCCCTTTTTATGACTCGCTCAGTGGGGTCTGGCAAATGGGAGGGCTGCCAGACCAGGGTAAACTTGTAAGGCTATAGCGTAAATACTTTAAAAAGATCTTTTCTATTTAGAATATGCCCTATATCCAACCATATTTCAAGAGTAGTTGGAAAATTGAACAAATACTTTATGGGATGAACCAGCCGTGTTTGGGAGCGTTTAATTGAAAAAGAAGCGTGCGTAATTCCACATGTCTAGAATTTACAAATTAGAGAAGACCGCCATGCTGGACTCAATGCTCATAAGGTAGCGCTGTCCAGAATTGTGATTTCATGTGTTTCCTATGCTTAAGTGTAATTTTTAGCTATGATCTCAAAATATTTTGGGAGCACAGACTAGATTGTGATAAAAAATAAATTCAAAACAATAATCGTTATCTTAAGACAGTGCGTAGCAGGTGACGCGACCTACCTGTCGGCATCCAGGGATCTGCCAGAAAAGTTTTGCTGTGAGACCTACGAGGGTCTCGTCCCCTCGACCCGTTCGTGTAAATAGGTCTTTGGCCACTCACCGTCGCTACTGCTCCTCACAATGGGTGTAATAGTCATAGATTGTTGGTTTTGCTATTGCAACCCTTTGTTAATGTTACTATTATGAAAACTAAATGATTCAAATATCAAACCAGTTTGATAAAGGAACTTATAATATTAAAAAATTACTTCCACATTTCACCCGTCACCATGAGCTGCGCGGAGCAAGCAGCGTAATGATCCCCCAGAAGCCGCGCAGCAGGATGCATGCGTAGCAATGAAACCACGCAGTAGGCTCCATGCGCAACAATGAAAAGCCTTTTGCTGTGGGATTGTCACGTCGCTATCGTTCCTCACAACGACCTGCCTAATTCATTTTCTGACAAATTATTCTTACAACCTATAATTATAAAACCAACAAAAAATAAGCATTACACCCACAATGACGTTTTAAATTTTCTCAATGACAATACCATGGGTGAACATCATAAAAACACCCACACTTTGTAAGTGCTATACCCAGAATGGCGTTAGTCCAAATAATTCAATAACTTTTGATTATTTGCTCGAAATATTTGCATTAAATTGGGATAATGTCCTCCATTTTATAAACGTATACACAAAGGGAATTCATGCAATATCAAATCACTGCTTTAATCATATTTTTATTTATTGCCGGAGCCGGATTAATATGGCCACTCACGCATAATCGGGATCAAATTCAGTCTTATGAAGTTCCCAAAGATGCGGTGGCTATGCCAGCTAAATCAGGACCGATGCATAGCGATGATGATGGCCATGACCATGGCCAAAGTATGCATTGGACTGCACCCGATGAATGGGTGCAAAAAGAAGCTGGCGGTATGCGTCTCGCCAGTTTCGGAAGCAAGGCATCAAAGCTTATAGACATTTCTATTGTGACATTGAGTGGATCTGGGGGTGGGCTAGAAGCAAATATTAATAGGTGGCGCGGGCAGCTGGGATTGGAGCCAAATAACGGCGATGCTCAAGCGGATACAATCGATGAAATTAAAGTAAAAGGCATGCCTGTGATTATTGTTTGGCTTAACGGCGATACAGACCAAGTTGATGCACGATTACAACAATCTATATTAGCTGCAGTCATCAAGCGCGGAAATAAACAATATTTTATTAAGCTCATGGGCCCTAGTGAAGCGATCGCATTAGAACGCCAACGCTTAAATCAATTCTTGGAGAGCATATCTTTTGAATAAAGCATTAAAGCAATGGGTCACGAATTGGGCTTCTCTCAAAATCACGGTTATATGTCTTGTCGTGTTAATTCTGCTAGTTTTTGCGGGAACATTGAGCCAGGTGAATTTGGGGATATATGAATCTCAAAAGAAGTATTTTCAAAGCTTTTTCGTTCTACTGCAATTGAAAAATGGCTGGCAAATCCCTTTTTTTCCTGGTGGGTATTTAATCGGCTTTATA
Source organism: Candidatus Omnitrophota bacterium (assembly GCA_047639455.1). Lineage (GTDB taxonomy): Bacteria > Omnitrophota > Gorgyraeia > 2-02-FULL-51-18 > JAGOUK01 > JBLINS01. The sequence continues at coordinate 19,845 of JBLINS010000013.1, read as the reverse complement.
CTTATTCTAAACTTAATTGCAGCCACGGGTTTGCGTTTTAAGTATTGGCTCAAACACCATTGGTTGTTTTTGTCGCATATGGGTGTGCTTTTATTGCTAGTCGGTGGTGGTTTTTCATATGCCTTTAGCGTTGAGAGCCAGATGAGCATTGCTGAAGGTGAAGCTAAATATTATTCCGAAGATTTTAGACTCTCAGAATTAGCTATTATTGACCATTCCAAATTGGATAGAGATAGGGTGACCATAGTTCCTGAACATATTTTAAAATCAGATGCAATTATTGCGAGTCCTCAATTGCCTTTTGAAATAAAAGTAAGAGCTTATTTAGGCAATGCGGATTTGTCCATGGGTGCCGATGGTCTTGAATATTACGAATTACCGCAAGTCAGCCACGGCATAGGTCAAAAGATCAAAGTGTCTCCCAAAGCAATGAATCGCAGTGGGGATGCGACGAATTTGACGACCGTTTTTGCCGAAATCATTAAGGATGAAGATTCGCTTGGTGTTTGGCTCTTTTCTTTAGGTCTGGGTGCGGCACAGAATATTGAAGTTGATGGAATGGGCTATGAAATGAGCTTGCGACCCAAGCGCTATTACAATGACTATCAGGTGAAGTTAGTGGATTTTAAGCATGATGTTTATCCAGGTACCGAAATACCCATGAATTATTCGAGCGATATCATTCTAACCGATGCGTCTATGGGCGAAGATCGCGACGTGCATATTTATATGAATAATCCCTTACGTTATCGTGGCAAAACTTATTTTCAGGCTAGTTTTGCTAATAATGATACGGTGTCTATATTCCAAGTTGTTCAAAATCCGAGCTGGCTTATTCCCTATATAGCCTGCACCATGATGTCGATAGGTTTGACTATGCATTTTTTACTCAAGCTATTAGCTTATACGCGCAGGCGTAACCAATGAAGCGTTTTATACCAATCCTCATCCTGATATTGGCTATTATTTATTTAGCTAGCTCGCTGCGTAGTGAGAATAAATCAGACTATGATTTGAGTGGCTTTGGCAGAACTCCAGTTTTGCATAATGGTCGACTGAAGCCCATAGACTCGGTAGCACGTAATGCACTGCTAATACTTAGCGGTAAGCAATATTTGAGATATGCAGATAAAAAAATAAATGCCATTGATTGGCTATTGAGCGCATTAAGCAATCCAGCTTTAGCAGATCAGTATCCAGCTTTTTTAGTTGATAACCTTGAAGTTAAGGCGGCTCTGAATTTTGGCGAAACTAAAGTCAAGCGCTTTAGTTTTGATCAATTAAAAGAGCATATTGATTTTGTGGTAGAGCAGGCGAATTTAGCTAAAACATATGCACCTCAAACACGTTCAGCTTATCAAAAAGCAATTGTTTTATTAAATAAACGCCTCACGATTTATTACAAATTAAAAAATTCTATTTTTATAAAAGCCGATAATATGAATTATCAAGAAACACTGCAGCGAGATATGGATTGGGTAAAAATGGGTTATGGCGCATATGAGACGCATAGCTTAGGCACAAAAATTGACCCACAAAGTTCAAGTAATCTGAAGCACTTGGGTATTGTGATGCAAAAAAACGATTTTTTGAATAATTTGGCTTTAATGGCTATATTGCCTGCGGAGCAAATATTAACAAAGAGAAACTCCATGCATGATTGGGTTACGGCGGGGGCGGGTATGATAGCCTATTTGAATACCCAGCAATTCCATCCGAGTTTAATGCTATATGCAAAATTAATGGACGCTGCTTTAAGCCAGCCACATGAATTCAATTTAATGGTTAGCGATTTATTGGACGCCAAACAGACGTATACTTCGCATTTATTATTGAAGACTAGGTATGAAACTCTTTTTAATCAATTCAAGCCGTTTTATCGAAGTTGTGTACTGTATTTATGTGTATTCTTACTCGTGATGTTGGGGCTATTGCGGAATAGCTCAACTTTATGTCGATCGGCATTCTTATTATTAATTTTGGCTTTTGGTTTGCATAGCTTGGGTTTGGTTTCGCGCATATGGTTGCAGGGTCGACCGCCTGTCACCAACCTTTATTCTTCGGCTGTTTTTGTGGGTTGGATTTCGATTATATTGGGCATAGTCTTGGAGCTCTTCCACAAAAATAAAATTGGCATAATTGTCTCCTCTATAATTGGTTTTATGACGCTTATTGTGGCGCATCATTTGTCGTTAAGGGGTGATACCTTAGAAATGATGCAAGCCGTTTTAGACTCCAATTTTTGGTTGGCGACGCATGTTGTAACAGTCACAATGGGATATGGAGCCACATTCTTAGCCGGCACCCTGGCAGCTATTTGTTTATTGCGCGGTATATTTACAAAAACATTGAATCATGATGCAATGCAAGAGATGCAACGTATGGTTTATGCAATCATTTGTTTTGGCCTATTATTTAGTTTTGTGGGGACGGTTTTGGGCGGCATATGGGCTGATCAATCCTGGGGCAGGTTTTGGGGTTGGGACCCTAAGGAAAATGGAGCGCTTTTGATTGTTTTATGGAATGTCACCGTCCTGCATTCCCTAAAGGCTAATTTGATCAAAGCGCGCGGTTTGATGCTTATGGCGATATTTGGCAATATCATCACTTGTTTTTCTTGGTTTGGGGTAAATATGCTGGGCGTTGGATTGCACTCTTATGGTTTTATGGATGAAGCTTTTATTTGGCTGGTTCTCTTTTCTGTGAGCCAATTAGCGTTGATAATCTTGGGTGCAATGCCTACCAAATTTTGGAGGAGTTCGGCACTTGGCTTTCTTCTTATGACGGCTCTTGTTTGCATTGGAACAGTGCCTGCACAGGCAGAGGCCGGTGACCCTATTTTGATTCAGGCTGGCAAAAAGCAATTCGCCAAAACCTGTGCAGTTTGCCATCAAATGGATGGCCAGGGAAGGCCAGGCTTATATCCATCAATTAATAATCGTGAGTTTTTAAAAAAACGCGACGATGCTTTTTTGCGTAAGACGATAATGGAAGGCCGGAAGGGTAAGGCCATGGTGAGCTTTAAGCGTTTGGGCGACGCCAAAATTGACGCACTTGTCGCTTATATACGCTCATGGGAATTAGCATACGAAGAAATGGATGAAGATTTTGAAGGCGATGTAATTAGTGGCGGAGATATTTTTAATCAGTATTGCCTTGACTGTCATCAGAGTCGTGATTTGGACGCATTTATGAGTCAAACAACTGATGCTCAAGTCATGCCAACGCTTGACAGATTTCACAGTGATTCTTCAACTAAAAATTATGCAGGGGCGCAGATTTGGTCAGGCTTAACTCCTCAGGAAGTAATTGATATGGTGACCTATATACGAACTGAGTTTAAATCTGCAAAAGGAGAAACTAATGGCTAGAGGCATATCTGTATTGTTTATAATCGGTTTAATTTTATTGAGTTCGAATTCTCAGGCTCAAGATTTTGAAAAGGTCGAAGTGATCACTCAACACTTGGCGGGTCCTGTACATATGCTTCAAGGCGCTGGCGGTAACGTAGGCATATCTGCGGGTAAAGACGGTGTCTTAATTATCGATGATGAATTTGAGCCTTTAGTCGACAAGATCAAGGCCGCTATAGAGGTTATTCAGCCGGGTCCAATTCAATTTGTATTAAACACGCATTGGCATGGAGATCATACTGGTGGGAATAAAGCCATGGCAGAGGAGTCCGTTATCATAGCGCATAATAATGTGCGTACACGTTTAGCTGAAGAGCAATTCATGACATTTTTGAATAGGAGCGTTCCAGCCGCACATGAGGCTGCCTGGCCTGTGATCACGTTTGAAAATTCTATTTCGATTCACTTTAATGATGAAGAAATAAAAATTTGGCATAAACCAAGCGGACACACGGATGGTGACAGTATTGTTTATTTTACAAAATCAAATGTCTTACATACAGGTGACCTGTTCTTTAATGGCATGTTTCCATTCATTGATTTGAGTTCAGGTGGTAGTGTTGATGGTTATATCAAAAATGTATATCACTTATTGGCAACGATTAATTCAGACACAATCATCATCCCTGGGCATGGTCCAGTCGCTACTTATAATGACTTACGTACTTTTAAGGATATGCTTGAGCAAACATCCCAGTATGTGCACACAGCTTTGAAAAAAGGTCTGAGCGTTGAAGAGATTCAATCTATCGGACTTGCCGCAACTTGGAAAGACTGGCCCTGGGCTTTCATCTCCACAAATCAATGGATTCAAATCATAGCCGAAGATTACAAAGCGTAGTTACTGTTTCTCGCCGTTAGACGACCACTGATAAAAAGCTGGATATGAGTGTCGTCACAATAGTTGAATAGTCAGTAATACTCATATATACTAATATATGAATAGCATTGTTAAGAATAGATTATTTAGCCCAAAATCATAATTAGGAGTGATATGAGTAAGATGCAGCCACTCATTGATTGGATAGCCGGAGAGCGCCAGAATATGTTGAAGCATGTCCGTGCGTGGTCAGATATTAATACACATAGCCATAATGCAATAGGTTTGGCTGAGCTTTCTAAAAAAATAGCATGTTCATTCCAAGCCTTACATGCTGAAGCATCGACTGTAGACGTTCCTGCGGCGATCGAAATCCAATTTGATGGAAAAGAAAAGCACCAATTCATTAGTCCCATACTTACTTTTCAAAAAAGAAAAGAAGCGTCGAGGCAGGCTTTATTTGTTTGTCATATGGACACGGTATTCCCAATTGATTCCTCTTTTCAAAAATGTGAATTAGAATCAGATGAGATATTACGCGGCCCTGGTGTTTGTGACGCCAAAGGCGGCATTGCAATCATCTTGCAAACGCTTTTGGCATTTGAGCAAAGCCAATATGCAAGTGGGATAGGTTGGAAGGTGATATTAAATTCAGATGAGGAATTAGGTTCTCCAGGTTCAGCGGACTACTTGAGTCTTGAGGCGAAGAAATTTGATTTAGGGTTAGTTTATGAACCTTGTTTGCCTGATGGAAGTTTGGTTTCTTCGCGCAAAGGATCAGGCAATATGTCTTTAGTTGTACGAGGTGCGGCAGCGCATGCCGGCCGAGATCATCATTTGGGGATTAATGCTATTGATTCGATGGCTAATTGCATTAAGCAAATAAGCGCCTTAAGCCATCAGCGCAAAGACTTGACTGTTAATTTTGGCTGTGTGCGTGGCGGTGATGCTGTTAATATTGTCCCTGATTTGGCTGTGGCCAAGTTTAATGTGCGTGTTTTAGACCCAAGCGATGAAGCTTTTTGCATGCAGGCGATTAAGACAATAATCAAAGAGCGTGAAGCTCAAGATGGAGCTAAAATTATATTGCATGGTAATTTTACAGCACCTTGTAAACCCATCACGCCCAAAGTTTCTCAGCTGATTAACGTTATTAAAAATTATGGCGAGATTTTGAATATGGACATCAAACATCAAGCTACAGGTGGTGTTTGTGATGGCAATCGTTTGCAAGCTGCAGGACTCGCCACAATTGACACCCTGGGCGCCAAAGGTAATTATATTCATAGCCATCAGGAATATTTAGATATACCCAGCCTGACCCAAAGAACGCAATTATCCTTTATGCTGTTGGATGGTTGGGCTAAAGAAGAGTGGAGCGTACATGGACACGAATAAACTTTCTAAATTTGATGCTTTAATTCAAGACAGCCGTATAAAGCAAGCTAAGCGTTTAATCGCTGAAGTATTTGCGGATTACCAAAAAGGCATAGCTCATCCAGGCAGCATTGATCCTGATAGATCGATTAATCAAGTTAAGGCTATAGCTAATTTGGAAAAGCTACGTGGCCGACCATTGTATTTTCCATATTTATCTAGCGGCATAGGCAAGGGGTCTTTGGTTGAGCTATTGGATGGCAGTGTCAAATACGATATGATTACAGGCATCGGGGTTCATTATATGGGCCATAATCATGCCGATATTTTGGACGCGAGTATTAATGCCGCGCTTGAAGACACTGTTATGCAAGGCAATTTGCAGCAAAATGATAAGGCTACGCTGGTCAGCCAAAAGCTCATTCAATTAGCAACGCACAATGGGGCGAATTTGGAGCATTGTTTTTTAACTAGCTCCGGCGCTATGGCTAATGAAAATGCATTTAAAGTTATGTTTCAAAAGCGCACCCCCGCTAAACGCTTATTGGCCTTTAGGCATTGTTTTGCGGGGCGCACTATTGCGGCTAGTCAGGTCACAGACAATCCAGCTTATCGCGCAGGCATACCTGAGAATATAGCCGTGGACTATATTGATTTTTATCAAAGTGATTGCCATGCAGAAAGCATTCTCCAATCCGCGCAACAATTGCAAGCGCATATAGCAGCGCATAAAGACGATTATGCTGGAATGATATTTGAATTAGTGCAAGGTGAGGGTGGCTTTGTACCCGGAAATACAGAGTATTTTGTAGAACTTATGCAAATACTAAAGGCAAATCAAATACCTATTATGATAGACGAGGTTCAAACCTTTGGTCGAAACCCCGAGGTCTTTGCCTATCAATACTTCGGCTTGGATAAGTATGTGGATGTCGTGTCCATTGGCAAAATGTCACAGATTTGTGCCACGCTGTATGCAAAAGAGTTTAATCCCAAACCAGGCTTATTGAGCCAAACATTCACTTCAAGCACTTCTGCTATATATGCCGCGGAAGTTATTTTGACAGCCTTGGAGTCCGAGGGAGAGAACGGCTATCGGGGTGGGAATGGCAAAATTGCCATGCTAAGCCAAGCTGTATATAGCGGTTTAGAGGCGCTGGTGGCTAAACATCCAACGATTGCCTTTGGGCCATTTGGCTTAGGCGGAATGCTCGCTTTTGAAGTTTTTGACGCTAGCCCCAAAGTCACACATGCATTTTGCAAATATCTTTTTGAGCAAGGTGTGATGACTTTTGTGGCCGGTAAAGAGCGCGCTAAAATACGCATGCTTTTGCCCTTTGGATGCATCACGCAAGAGGACATAGAGCAGGTTTTGAACATTATTGAATCGAGTCTAGTTGCTTTTGAACGTGACGTACTGAAATCATTAAAGGAAGGTCAATAAATGTACGTTTTGCGGCCTATTTGTCAAAAGGATTTGGATGCCATTTATGCTTTAGCAGTGGAAGCTGAGGCTGGCATCACAACTTTGCCCAAAAATAAATCGATGCTTGAAGAGCGTTTGGGGCTGGCAGTAGCTAGTTTTTTTAAAGAACCAAATAAACCTGCCGGCGAAGATTTTTGGTTTGTTTTAGAGGATCTTAGCGATAATCGCATTGTGGGTTCTAGTGCCATATTTTCTAAAGTAGGTGGCTTTCAACCATCGTATACTTATATGGTCAAAACAAAAAAGCTTAAGTCTGATGCACTCAAAGTTAACCGGGAAGTAGAATACCTTGAATTATACAAAAATCATGATGGACCCACTGAATTGGGATCTCTATTCTTATCTGCCAAACATCGAAAAGGTGGCATTGGTCGTTTGTTGGCTATGGGACGATATGCATTCATGGCGCAGCACCCGGAGTGTTTTGAAGACTTTGTAATCGCTGAGCTTCGTGGCCGCATATCTAAATCGGGCCAATCTCATTTTTGGGATGCGATCGGCAAGCATTTTTTTGGCATGGAAATTCTTGAAGCCGATATGATGACATTAAAAGATAAGTCATTCATAGCCGAATTAATTCCGGAATACCCGATATACATCCCACTTTTGCCTAAGGCAGCGCAAGAAGCAATAGGCAAGGTGCACCCGAATACGGAGCCCGCATTAAGATTGCTTGAGCAAGAAGGCTTTAGGCCAACTGGCGAAGTTGATATATTTGAGGGTGGGCCAGTTCTGGGATGTAAATTCAAATCCATTCGTAGTATAAAACAAAGCCAGATCACACCTGTGCGCGTTTCGAACGATATGCAAGGAGAGCCACTGCGATTAGTGTCTAATGTTAGTGAATTGGACAATTTCAGAGCTATGTTAACCGAAGCGAAAGAGGCTGATGATGGATTGGTTGAAATATCACAATCGGCTTTTGATACGTTGCGGTTAGCGCCAAATGCTCAAGTTTGTACAACTAATCCACATTTTGGAAAAGGCAAGAAATGATGTCAGTAGCGCCAAAATTACCCCTATATATTAACGGCGAGTGGGTGGAAACGGATTCGGAATTTGACTCGATAAACCCTTTTGACAATAGTCTTCTTTGGAAAGCTCATGCAGCTTCGAAGCAAAATGTAGACGACGTCATGGAGTCTGCTAATAAGGCTTTTGGGACATGGTCTCAATTAACGCTAGAAGCACGTAAAGACTATTTGTTTAAGTTCACCAAAGTTTTGGAAACGCATCAAGATGAATTAGCTTTAATGATTAGTCAGGAAAATGGCAAGCCGCTTTGGGAATCCAAAACAGAGGTGGGCGCCATGCTGCGCAAAACGCAAATCTCTCTAGAGGCTTTGGAAGCTCGTCGGCAAGACTCCTCTGGGGCTGTGGGTGAAGCTGAACAAAGTTTGCGATACAAGCCGCATGGCGTGATATTGGTTTTGGGACCATTTAATTTACCGGCACATTTGCCCAATGGCCATATTGTCCCAGCTTTATTAGCAGGCAATACGGTTGTGTTCAAGCCTAGTGAATTAACACCTGGGATTGGCCACTTCATGGCACGAATGTGGGCAGAGTGCGATTTGCCGAATGGTGTTTTTAATTTGGTACAGGGAGATGGTGAGATTGGAAAAACGCTTATAGAGCATCCTTTAGTTAATGGCGTATGCTTCACAGGTTCTTCTAAAGTAGGCTGTGCCATACATCGCTATTTTGGCGGCCGGCCGGAAGTGATATTGGCGCTGGAAATGGGTGGTAATAATCCGCTAATTGTTTGTGATGTGAATGATTTGCGTACGGCTATTTATTGGATTATACAATCCGCTTTTATCACAGCTGGACAGCGCTGCGTTTGTGCACGAAGACTTATTCTAATAGACAATGCAGAAGGTTTGGGGTTAATTAAGGAGTTGCAAGCGGCTATTCCAAAGATCTTGTTGGGAGGTTATCAAAATAAGCCTGAAGCTTTTGTCGGCCCGGTGATTTCGGCCCTTGCTGCTGAGCGTATTATGGCGGCTCAAAAAGATTTGATTTCTAAAAATGCCACGCCATTATTGCCTATGCAAATTGACTCTAGGAGCCAGGCTTTGATCCGGCCAGGTTTATTGGATGTGAGCCAAATGCCAAAACGTGAAGATGAAGAAGTATTCGGACCATTATTACAGGTGATACGCGTGCCTGACTTTGATGCGGCTATACAAGAGGCGAATAATACTCAGTATGGATTGGCTGCAGGCCTGCTAAGCGACAGCGACTCTAATTATGCCACTTTTTTTGCTCGGGCAAGAGCGGGTATAGTGAATTGGAATAGGCCTTTGACGGGAGCTGCATCAAATGCTCCATTTGGCGGTGTTGGTCGTAGTGGGAATCATAGGCCCTCCGCTTTTTTTGCTGCGGATTATTGCTCGTATCCAATTGCTTCTTTGAATCAAAAACGAATGACATTGCCAGAGCAGCAATCACCCGGTTTAAATATTTAACTGACCCAAGAGCATTTTTTGATTATGCAAAGATACCGTGAATATAATTTTGATGGTTTGCCCGGGCCCACACATCATTATGCGGGCTTAGCTTTTGGTAATCCAGCCTCAATGGCTCATCGCTACCAAACCTCAAACCCAAAACAAGCAGCCTTGCAGGGCATAGCCAAAATGCGTTTATTAATGAATTTGGGTTTGTCACAAGGGCTTATTCCACCTCAAGAAAGACCGCATCTCGAAGCCATGGGCAAGCTGGGATACTCAGGTAATTTGGACTATTTAAAATCAATCGCTTCACAGCAGCCTGAAGAATTTTGTGCTGCTATGAGTTCGTCGTCGATGTGGGTAGCCAATGCGGCCACAGTCACTCCATCATTAGACTCTTTAAATAATACCCTGCATATAACGACTGCTAATTTAAATACTGTGCCGCATCGAATGCTAGAGCCTAAGCAAACTGAGCAGTTACTACGGATTATTTTTGGCCAGGCGCCAGGTGCTGAGTGCCATGAGGCCTTGAAGAGTGATGGGGTTTTTTTTGACGAAGGTGCAGCTAATCATATGCGCGTGGCACCAAACCACAGCAGTCTAGGGATGGAGATTTTTGTTTATGGCAAATCTGACACGCAGGCGCATAAGGTTCAAAAATTTCCTGCTAGGCAATCACTTGAAGCGAGTTTGGCCATTGCAGATGCGCACCACTTAAGCTCAAAACAAACCATTTTTGCGCAACAAAATCCTAAGCTAATTGATTTGGGCGTATTTCATAATGATGTCATAGCTATGAATAATGAGAATGTATTCATATATCATGAAGAAGCTTATATGAACTCAGAAGAATTGCTAAACTCTTTGAAGGATTTTTTCTCAGAAGCCGCTGCCAACCTATATATTATGCCAGTCAGGACAAGTGAATTAAGCATTGCTAATGCGATTCATAGCTATCTATTCAATAGCCAATTGGTTACTTTGGGAGAAAATCATATGGCCATAATTGCTCCAAAACAATGCGAATCAGGTCCAGCTAGGCAGTTGATTGATCGTTGGCTTGCTGAGAAAAATCCGATTCGCGAAGTTCATTTTGTTGAATTGAATCAAAGTATGCGTAATGGCGGTGGCCCAGCTTGTTTACGACTAAGGGTGTTGATGAACCAGGCTGAGGCTGAACAGATTAACACAGCCTTTATTATGGACGCAAACCGATTGAGCCAATTGGAGGCTTGGGTACGCAAACACTATCGCGATGAATTGTCCGTCGATGATTTGAGTGACCCTCAATTCATAGCTGAAGTTAAATTGGCCTTAGATGAATTGACGCGTGTATTGCAAATAGGCCTTATTTACTCTTTTCAACAATAATTCAGAATATTTTTTGGCTAAGCCTGGCTGAAAATCAACTTTTCTAAATATATAGCGTATAATACGTGGCTATGGAAAACAGTTTACGCTTCCACCTTCACAATATAAAATTATTTGGCTTTGCTATTAGTCTGATAGGCTCGGGATTTTCGATTAGTCTTTGCGGCATTGGGCTTGGCATTTATGGCTTTGCATTTCTTTGCGACTATATTATGCGCAAAGAAACCCAATTCAAACGGCCTTTAATACCTGCTCACATGCTTTTAGGTATATTACTCACGTCTTTATTTATATCCTTGGCACTTAGCGATTACTTTGCCGTGAGCCTCAAAGGCTACTTCAAGTATGTGCAGAGCTTTGGTTTATTATATGCAGGGATTGATAGCATTCGCAGCAAAATAGATTTAAAAATCATCCTTTTTTGTGTTTTGGGCGTGTATATCACAGCGGTATTGGATGCTTTATATCAGTGTTTGAATGGAGCTGACATTTTTTTTGGTCGGACTCGAGAAATATATAATGTTGATCGCAATATTTATCGTTTAACGGGACCCTATAAGCAAAGCACAGATTTTGGAACTTTCTTAGCCACCGGCATACCAGTGGTCGTCACATCAATCGCCTGGTTTTGGATTAAGGGTAAGCGAGCGCTTGCTGCTTTGGTGGCGCTGGTGAGTGTATGTATGGTTTATGTTTTATTGGGGACCCTCTCTCGAGGAGCTCTATTTGCATTATTTGTGGGCCTATTCGTGCTAATTTTGCATTTGCGATTGCGCTGGTATTACCTCGGAGTCTTATTGATTTCATTATTAGTTCTTATGCTTGTGCCATCCGTTATTTCTGAGAGAATGAGCCAATTGATGTCGGGAGGCTCTTCGCCCGAGCGTGTATTACTAATCACAATTGTATTTGATATGATTCAGGCAAGCCCGTTTTTTGGACTAGGATTAAACACGTACTCTATTAATTTCCCACTATTTAAGCCTGAGGAATATACAGCACTTATGTATGCTCATAATGGTTATTTGCAAATAGCCGCTGAGGCTGGTTGTGCTGGTATTTTGCTGTATATTTCTTTTATAGGTGCATTATTGTTTAAAATACGGCAATATGTCATGCAGCAAGTTGAAGCGGCTGATATTATTTTAGGCTTAGGTCTATTAGCTGGAATTGTAACTTTATTGACCAATGGATTATTCGAGTCAGTTTTTCAGTCGACACAATTGCGAACGCTTTTGTGGGTTATGCTAGGCATTGCTTCTAGCTTTGCGTATCGCGTTAAACGTAGTTCAAATCAAGGGGAATAATATGAATAAAGTTATGCCGATAATGCTGAGCGCTATCGTCGCACTGTTGACACTATCGATTAATGTGCAAGCTGACGACGTATTGCAACAAACCGGAAAAGTGATTACTAAATCTATTGGAGTTGTGGCGGAGCACACAGGTGGCGCAATTCATGCAACTGGCCAAGTTGCCGGAAAAGCAGTTAATATTGTGGCTGGAACTGGTCAGGTCATAGCACACCCAGTTGCAAGTGCGGATGCAAGTATGCATGCCGTTGGCGCAGCTAGTAAGGGAGCGGTCGACACAACCATTGGAGCAACTAAAACAGTTGTGGCTGGAACTGGTCAGCTTATAGCGCATCCAATTGCAAGTGCAGATTCAGGCATGCATGCCGTTGGCTCAGTTGGTAAGGGAGCGGTAGACACTACTGTGGGAGCCCTGGAAGCAGTGACTAATTTTGTCACGCGAAAGTAACGATACGGTTTAGTTAGATTTGTTTTTTTGAGAAATGGCCGATTACCTTTTGGTGATTTGGCCATTTTTTTTGCAATAGTTTAATATCAGCTAATTCAAAATCGCAAAAATCAAATCCGGGGGAAACATGGCAACTCATAAGAGAGAAACCCTCTAAGCCAATGGGTTTGGCAGCAAACCAATGCCCTTGAGGAATTAGGACTTGCGGCGTTTGGTTTTGAGACAAGCCTAGCTCATAGGTGAATAATTCTCCAATCTCGTTAATTGAACAAAGTTCTACTGGTAGGCCTTGGTGAAAATACCAAATTTCGTCCGATAATATTCGATGCCATTGTGAAATATTTTTAGATTCCAATAAATACAGTATGGAAGTTGACATATTGCGGGCGTCTTTGAAACGAATGGGCAGAGCAACAGAGGCGATGATTTCTTGGCTGCGGTAAGTTTCTTTAAAGTAGCCACCTTCAGGATGAGGCGTGAGGCTTAAATGGGTGATGATTTTTTGTAAAGGATTCATTCACAAAGAATAACATGTCTGCAGTATAATTGAATAATATTTTTAGCATTAGATCAAGATAGAGGTGCATGCGAAGTGAAGCGTTTTATAATCATATTTATTCTTATATGGACATTGGCTGAAGTTGGGTCTGGAATGCGATTGCAAAAGCTAAAGCAACAATATGGGCTCGAATATAGTCCAATTAGCTTCTCATTCTCAAAAGACCAGCAAATAATTTTGAATGAATTCGTTGAACATCGACACGTATCTCTCAAATACGATAGCCATTTAGGTTGGGACAAAATTGAATTAGAATCACAGCTCACCCCGAAGCCGAATTCTATTAGGGTGTATGGCAATCGCCTAAGCCTGGATATTAATGACCCTATATGCAAATATTTAGAGACATATTCAGATGATATTAATTGCCACGATCGAACAGTTGATCAATATGGGCTTGGCCAGAGCTTATTGAAATTCAAACAAGACAATCAAAACTTTTTAGACGTTGGAGTTGTGGCGCTGCTCCTAGACTCTGAAGCTATAAATCGTTCGCTGAATGTTTTTCGACCTTTCCTAGATCCTGAGCCCGCTATACCTTTGACAAAGCCGCGTTTCATATTGCGTAAGAGTTCATTAGCGCTATTACCCAACCCGATATCTTCTCAGTCTGCTTTGGAAAAAATGGCCTTAGGGCCCATGCGACTAATTAGCCTTTTCTTTAGCGGGGATTACTTTTATCGTTATCACTATATCCGCACTTGGGTTGATCTTTTGCCGTCACATCAATTAATGAAAGTATCAAAATTACGGCGCATGACGGTGAATAAAGTACCTGTATATGTAGGCAATAAACTGAATGCAAAATCAGAAGGCTATAGCACAAGTCTGGCCGTATTAAAGCGATTCGTTGAAGAAGCTAGGCAATTGCCTAAGCAAAAAGTAATTATTGTCTTTGTGGGTGAGGGTGATAAAACTAGTGCAAACTTATCAAAAACACCTCTTCAAAATACATCACTTGCTGAGCCGCTTGCCAATGCGGGTGCCGCCATTATTGACGCGACCCAGTTTAAAGCATCCAAGACAGAATCTATTAATGCATTACTTGCTAAGACCATTTTGGAGCGGGTGTAGCCATGTCGCCAAATAAAAAAATCCTTTTTATAATGGATCCCTTGAAAGCATTGAATCAGCCTGTGGACACGTCATTATTGACAGCCCGTATTTTGGCTCAAAAAGGTTGGTCTGTTTATGGATGCGAAATGAGCTCTATTTATGGACTTACGAATGGTGTTTGTTTTGATGTTTATGAACTGATATTTGCTGAGAATTTTTTAGTAAAGCGAGGCATCGAACGCCGCATCAATGCGCGGGAATTGGCCGGGATACTTATCCGCAAAGAACCGCCTTTTGACCAAGCTTATTATCAAATGACATGTTTATTGGATTTGGTTAATCCTAGGGTTTGGGTGTCGAATGATCCGACGGGAATTAGATCCGTTAATGAAAAACTATCAGCTTTGAACTTTGCTGATTTGGTGCCAAAAACTTTGGTGAGCGCTTCCGCACAAGAGATTAATCTATTCTTCAAACAATTAAAGGGCCCGGGCGTATTGAAGCCCATAGATCAAAAGTGGGGTTTGGACGTTCTAAAATGCCGGTATGGCCAGGATGATATTGTGAACTTAGCCAAAAAACAAACTCAATCTGGCAAAAGATATTGTATAGCCCAGGCATTTGTCGTGAAGAAAAAGCATGAAGTTGAAAAGCGTTTGACTTTATTGAATGGCAAAATTCTATTTGCTTATGAAAAACGTCCCGCTAAAGGTGACTTTAGGGGGAATTTACACATGGGCGGCAGTTGGCATGCTTGTCGTTACGGCAAAGCGGAAGAAGCAATCAATCTGAGGCTCAAGCCCTATTTAAAACAGCATGGAATTCATTTGGCTGGAGTGGACATCATTGGCTCCAAACTTATTGAAATTAATGTGACTTGCCCTGGGGCGCTTTGGGAAGCTGATCAGCTTTATCCCGAGGTTAATGCTCTGCAAACATATGCCAGATTCATACAAACTCAAATTAATCGCTCCCAAAAGTCGTAATCACTAAGGGCTATCTATAATCCTCAGAAATTAGAAAAAGCGTCATAGAGCTTTGGTCAGATGAAGCTTGTTTAGAGAGCTCTGATAGCTTTTGGGCCTCACGCGAGGATAGAGTTTGATTAGCCTCTAATGCGGATGAGATTTGCTTGAGATCATTAGAGAATCCGACGGATGAACTTTGAGACAGAATGGACTTGATTTGATTAACATGCGAACGGTGGTCTAATTTAGGCTTGAGATCAGGCCTTTGATTACGAGACTGCCATTGATTGTAAGGCATAATCGTGGTCTGGGTCTGAGCATTGCCTGAGGTTAGGACTTTTGCCGAAGGATAAGATCTGCTTTTGGGTAGGTTTGACGTGGTTCTTTTATGGGCTACTTTGTACTGTTTGCCTAGGCTGTTGATGTATTCGCGATAGCGGTTTGGGTTATGACCCACAGGTGAGCTTCCCTGATTGGTTTGAGTCTGGCTAGACGCTGTCGTATTGCGTTGTGCGGGCACGTTTTGAGCTTCTGTGCGTGTGTAGCTAGCTAAAGCGGGTGTGTGATAAAAAGTCAAAATCAAGATTAGGATAATTGTCTCTAACTTTATCATTCATAGAGATTACCATAGTTAACGTTGAGCCTGATTATTTTTTTATTTGAAATAAAGCCAATTATGACTATAATAGATCAATGTTAATTATTGTTAATTTTAGATTAAGGGGAAGTGATGTTTTTGGCACCATTATTTAAGAATTCCGTGTTGTGGAAACGAACGCTTTTGATACTTGTTGCAATAGCTATACCGAGTTTTGCCCATAGTGGGGATGAAGCTGAAGATATATACATAGCTGAGGTGATGAGTATCGAGGGGCAGGTCACAGCTATTAAGGCCGGGGACTCTAGGGAGCTGAAACAAGGTGACTTTGTGGGCACTGGTGAAGTCATCTTAGTCGAGGGTGATGGTCATGTGGATATGTCTCTAGATGCTGAGTGGAAAAATGTGGTTAGAATTAATGCCAATACTAAAGTATTTTTAATGTCCATCTTTCCCACGGGATTTTATCTCACTTATGGGGATATGGCAGCAAAATTAGACGCTTTGCCGAAGAATTCAACATTCGAAATTGAAACACCAATTGCTCTAGCGGCCGTAAGAGGTTCGCGATATCGTGTTGTTCATAGGGACATCGTTTCTGGGCCAGAATCAACTGTTTTTAATGCGCATCGTTCGAAAGTGTTTTTATTCCCTAAGGTGAAAGGTGCTCTCGGCGAGCCTGCCATAGTGCCCGAAAATCAAACTAGCTATGTTATGAAGAGGGCTAAAACGCCTAGCGCTTCACGCGAAATGGTACTTGTTGAATTAAAAGAAAATGTGTTGATGTTTCGCGCAATGGATAATCAAATTAAAAAAATGCCAAGCTTAGGCCAAATTCAGACATTGGCACAAGTTGAAGGTGAATATAGCATTGCTTTAGCCAAGCGACTCAAAGTTTTAAAAGAGAAGAAGCAAACGCAGGCTAAATAAATCGATCGCAATGAGTTCACAAAGAGGTTTGCTCTATGAATGAATTGTTATTTTGTGGTATTGGGTATTAATTTAGAACAAAGGATGAGATACGATGAATTGCGCCAATGTTAATAAAACAAAATTCGTAGCTTTAACAATATTAGCAGTTATTTTAATCATTGGTTATAGCTCAATAGCCAAAGCTGCGAATGTGGATGAGGAGAACTTTGATACACGCCTATTATTTCGTGAGTCATTTGATAAAGATATCATTGAGGCTGAAGAAAAAGCTCAAAAACGCCTCAAATTCAATGAATATTTTGAAAAGTGGCTGGTTAAGGCGGATGAGAAAAAGGACCAAAAGCGTGTCGAACGCTTGAAGACTAGAGTGCGCTCAACCCTATTTCACAAAACAGGCTATGACTCCAATATCTTTTTTAATACCGCTAGAAAGGGAGACCTTTACCAAGAAGAGTCAGGCTCGACCACCCTATATAAAAATCATGATAGTTTTTTGGGCATATTCGGCAAAGGCACTTGGTTGACCAATTTGGGTACTAAATATAGGGCTTATAGCACCCATGATTTGTTTGATTATCATCGCAGTAATATTCAAGGCAAATTCAAAACCACCATTTATGGAAACGTATCCATAGACGCAGCATACGAGCTTGTGGTTAATCGGTATATACGATTTCACAACTTAACATATAAAAGTCACAATCTTGAATACGGCTTAAATTGGGATAATGGCGGTAAGATTCGATACCGCGCGTATACTAAAGAACGATTTAAATACTATACAGACCGTCGGTCCTCGACGCCTTTTGACGCTGATTCGGAAAAAACTAGGAAAGACATATATCATGAGGCTGGCATAAAGGCTACGGTTTATCCTAATAAATCCCTCATTTACTCAGGAACGGTAGCTTGGTTGCGCAATGATTCGTCGGATCAATTTCAAGATTTTAATGATTATGAATCTGTGCGCTTAAGTGGATTTGCTTTATGGAAGATTAATAAAGATTGGAAATGGGTGGGCTATGGTGGTTGGACGTATAAGGAATACGACGATCGACGTATATCATTTACCTCCAATAATCCCGAACGAGACACTTCATTTTATTTGGGCAATGAATTAACTTTAGGTTTGAGCAATAATTGGGACTTTGTTTGCTCGTACACCCACAATCAAAATGGTTCAAATGTGAAGACGCAGCATTATTCATCTTACTCAGCAACGACTGGTTTTCGTTGGCGGAATTAGTTTTGGATCAATGCGTTAATGAACAACTTTAAGGCGTTCGCGTATGCGCCGTATCCAAAGTTTAGATTGAGTGCTTTCTGCATCCTCATTCTATGCTTATCTGCCTGTGCCACCACTCAAAATAACTATTATTATTTACCGCAAGGAGATGAGCAGCAAGGCATAGAAATCAAACAGCAAGAGGGCATACCCTTTATTATTTCGCGAGGGAAAGTGTCAAATTTGGGCGCAAGCATTCGTAAAACAGATGATAATTTATTAATTATTCAACTCGGGTGTATTAATATTTCTAATGCACCGTATTTATGGAAAACCAATTCTATAGTTGCGCTTACGGGTATGGATGAACAGTCGCTAAGTGCCGCCGAGTTCATCAGCTCTGCTGAATATTCAAAGAGACTCAATAAGCGCCTCAATCAAAGGCAGTTCATCGCAGAGGTCATGAATGGAGCAGTTGCCTTAGGAGCAGGACTAGTAGGCTTGTCAGGAGCTTATATTGGCCAGGCTGCTGGCCTTGCGCACCAAGCATTGATTTCTCCAGGTATTGCAAAAAGAGTAAATCATGCCAACGCCTTGGATGCGGAGATGATGACCAATGTAGCAGGCTCGATTATTCAAGAACATATGTTGTTTCCGGGCAGACATTCGACAGGCCTTTTGGTTATGAAATACCCCCCAAAATCAGCCTATATACGCATTTTGGCCAACCTGGAAGGAGATGAACATGTGTTCAACTTTAGGCAAGAGGACACTTGAGCTTACCTCGTGAATTTATTTTTGACGCATGAGCGACGTATTCATATCTCAGATTTCGATTAATTATAGGACTAAATAAAAGCTTGCATTAAGTTGTATTATTTGATACTTTATAGACTGCTTAATTGCACATTAGCTTAATTGTTAGTGATATAGCGATTCTCGTCGCCCTCACGATAAAGAATCGCGTCCCCACCAGACACGTTAGCTATATAGCTAACGTGTCTGACCGGAGGTAACGTGTATAGGAGTATTGATGCGAACTCAAAACGTTGAGCCCAATTTAGAGCAAGTCATAATTCCAGATGCTTACCAACCACGTTCTCGCCCTCGAGTTTATTCTAGCCATTGTTTTTGGTTTCGGCCCATACATTCCTTAAAGACATGTAATTCAAATGATAAATCATCTTTAAAACGACGACGTGAAGTGACGCGGCGTTTAGGTAGTTTGCGCTAATTTTAATTAATATTCGGGCTGCACTACATGCCCAGGTCATATTTAGAAAAGATAGCAGAAACTTACTGAAAAAAGAGCGCGCAATAATGAGCTGTCTATATTCAGCAGATGACTCTATTCTAAAAAATTGGTTAGCATAGGTTGGTCTTAACAATAGAAGGAAACGCGCATATGGATAATTTGAATTATTCGGCAAATTATGAATAGAAAGTTGCGTTTGTGTGAATTTAAGGGCTTCTGTAAATAGGGGTGATCCGCAAAAAATAGTTTTTACTTTTCAAGGTGATTTTTCACGATTCCATTTAATGAAAGTAAAAGTTTTGAAGACAATCGAATCAATCGAGTCTGGTGCTGTCGCATTCGATTTGAGTGGAGTTCCCTATCTGGACTCCATGGGAATTGCCACTCTTATGGATATACACAAAAAGTTGAAAGATAGAGAGCTTAGGTTTGAAATTCTTTTCCCCAGCCCTCAAATAGCCCGAATTTTAAAATTAGTCAAAGTTGATGGAGTTCTTGATATAAAAGAATAAGCCTGCAATAGACAGCAAACCATTATGTAGCAATCGCTTGCATACCCTTGAT
>JBLINS010000012.1:0-45542 GCA_047639455.1 Candidatus Omnitrophota bacterium | reverse complement strand
ACTTAAGCGCACCCACTAAGTGTAATGGGACTGGATAATGCACCATACTAGAAATACCGTCTTGGGCTAATGCTTCTTGTAAGAGCTCACGTCCACTCACAGCAATTGCATAAAGACAATATACTGGCGTTGAATCAGGCATGGGTATTAAGGTTCTAACACCTGGTATATTACTCAATAATTCATCGTAATTTGTGGCTAATTTACGGCGCATGCTATTCCAGCGCCCTAAATAAAGCAATTTGACGCGTAATATAGTCGCTTGAATTTCGTCTAACCGACTATTCATCCCAAGCATCTCATAAGATCCCCGCAAAGTTGACCCATGTGTTCTAAGCGAACTTAGTTTTTGTGCTAAAGCTTCATCATTAACTGAGATAGCGCCTGCATCGCCAAAAGCACTCAGGTTTTTTGTTGGATAGAAACTAAAACAACCTGCATCACTCATAATACCGACACGCTTTTGACCAACATAAGCGCCAGCGGCTTGCGCGCAATCTTCAATCACTTTTAAATTATGCTTTTGAGCAATTTTGCTAATTTGATCCATGTCACAGGCGAATCCATATAAGTGGACTGGTATTATTGCTTTTGTTTTGTCAGTGATTTTGGCTTCAATGAGTTCTGGGTTGAGATTGGAGTCGCTTTCATTCACGTCTACAAAAACTGGCGTTGCTCCATTGGCAATAATTGCCTCGACTGTGGCTATGAAAGTAACTGGCGAAGTAATAACTTCATCTCCCGGCCCTATACCCAAAGCCTTAATGGCCAAAGTGAGTGCGTCTGTGCCCGAGTTGACCCCAATCACATGGCTTGATTTAAGAAAAAAAGCGAATTCTCGCTCAAAGGCGTCTACTTCTGGGCCTAAAACATAGTGACCACTAGCCATCACTTTTTTGACAGATTCCTCCATCATGTGCCTAATGGCTCTATATTGTGTCTGCAAATCTAATATGGGTATATCGTCGTTTTCTTCCATAGTGCCTTTAATTTCCTAATTTAGTCTTTTAATGAACCTAATAGCGTTTCGTTCATAGCCTGTTCAACTTGGACAGAAAGAATTTGGTCGCGCACATTTTTATCTGTCTGAACAACCACACGCTTAAATTCCCTTGTTCGTCCCGTGGCTTTGCCTGATTTTTCGGGATAATACTCCTCAAACAAAACCTCAACCGTTTGGCCAATAACCCGTGAATTATTTTCTAAAGTAACTGATTTTTGGCATTGCATCAAACGCTGTAAACGTTCATCTTTGATTATTTGAGGCACGTCGTCTTCTAATTTCATCGCAGGAGTGCCTGGTCGAGGTGAATACTTAAACATATAGCTTGAGTCAAATTGCACTTTTTCGACTAAAGACATAGTCTCCTTAAAGTCTTCATCGGTTTCGCCGCAAAAACCAACGATCAAATCTGACGTTATGCTTCCATTCGGTAAGGTGGCTTTGAATTCATCAACTCGATCCAAAAACCATTCACGATTATGTTCTCGCTTCATACGTCTCAATATACGGCTGGATCCGGATTGAACAGGTAAATGTAAATGTTCGCATACACTCGGCACATCACGCATAGCCTCAAACAATCTTAAGTGAGCATCTTTAGGATGGCTAGTCGTGAACCGAATCCGGTTGGGCTTAGCAATACGATCAATACGTTCTAATAAATCTACAAAATCAGTTGGCTGGTCAAGTTTTTTGCCATAGCAATTCACATTTTGGCCTAAAAGCATAATATCTTGGTAACCGCGGTCAACCAAACCCTTAACCTCATTAACAATGTCCTTTGGCTCACGTGAGCGCTCAATGCCACGTGTCATTGGCACAATGCAATAAGTGCATTTGTGGTCGCACCCGGACATAATATTAACAAATGCCTTAGAGCTATGGGATCGATGCTCCAAATCATCCATGTTGTAGCGTGTTTCATTAATTCTATCAATGGCTGTGATTTGAGTTTTGGAAGTTGCAATACGTTTAATTAATTCTGGGATTTCATCCATATTACCTGGACCACATACTAAGTCTAGTGAGGGCATGCGTCGAAAAAACTTTGATCCATGTTCCTGAGCCATGCATCCCATAATGCCAATAATGGTATCAGGCCTCTTCTTTTTAACCTTCGTGAGTATGCCCGAACGGCCAAAAATACGGTCTTCGGCATGCTGTCTAACCGAACAGGTATTAAAAAGGATGATTTGAGCATCTTCCATTTCATCCGTGAAGTCGTAGCCACTTTGAGCCAATAAACCGCGCACACCTTCTGAATCGCGAACATTCATTTGGCATCCAAAAGTTTGCATATATACTTTTTGCGTCTCAGTATTTGTTAACTGCATAAATTTGATTAACTATTCTCTTTGTTTTCTAAGCCCAAAGCCTTATTCACCCTATTCATAACTTGCACATGATTGAATGGCTTGGCTAATGTCAATTTGGCGCCTATATTTCTGGCAGCCGTTAAGTGTTCTTTATTAGCAGACATGGCAATGATTTTGGCATCATTCACCTTACTGCGTATTTGCATTATTAATTCAATGCCTTCAATATTTGGCATCATAATATCTGTGATAACTAGGTCAATGTCATTCTCTTCGTACAACTTAAAACCTTCCTCTTTACCGCTACCAACCAATACCTCAAATCCCGCCTTCTCAAGCATGGCTTTAAGTAATTTTCTAGTTGGCTCAGAATCATCTACCACCAATATTCGGGCCATATTGTCTACTTTCTAAATACCTTTTTAGGATATTTTACTGCTACTAAGTGGGTCAATTCTAAAATGCACGGACAATTATAACACAGCTACCCGGTGAGCAATAATCTGGATCGTCTACCTTGATTTGCCAACACCTTTTTTCTCACAAATAGAGCTGAGTTTGCAAGTCGAACAATGTGGTGATATTGGCCGGCAATGTTGCTGTCCAAAAGCCACAAAAACTTCATTGATGACAATCCAATACTTCTTTAGCAACGTGGCTCGAAGTGCCATTTCGGTCTCATCGGGAGTCAATGTCTCCACAAAGCCTAATCGATTAGATATGCGGTGAACATGCACATCCACACAAATCGCTGATATATTAAAGCCTTGGGACAGGACCAAATTGGCTGTTTTTCGTCCCACGCCCTTAAATTTGAGCAATTCTTCCAAAGTATTAGGTACCTTGGATTCATAATCAGTGATGAGAATTCGGCTAATATCTTTAAGTATTTTGGCCTTATTTCGATAAAAGCAAACCGGATAAATGAGCTTTTCGAGGCGTTTAATGGTTAATTTGTTAATACCGCCGGGAGTGTCGGCTATGGCGAATAAGCGCTCTGTAGCAGGGGCTGTTGTCCTATCATTTGTCCTGAGGCTCAATAAACAGGATATTAAGACCCTAAATGGGTCCTTGCCAGTTGCGGCAATAAGTGTGACAACTGGCACATCCCATTTAATAGACTCTTTTTTGAGGATACGGATGGATTTAGTAAAGTTTTGAGCGTTCATATAAATATTATATAATATCGGCCACTATGCAGAGCATTTATCAAGCATTTCAATCTAGTTTAAAAACACTCGAAGGTCTGGTTTCACCCAGCATTTGTGTCTCTTGCCATTCTTTCTTGGGGTATGCAGATAACAAAATTATCTGCAAACCTTGTTCTAGTCTTTTGTCCAAAAACATGGGCACAATTAACTCTAAAGACCTGCCTTTTGAACCCAATTGGACACGAGCATTTTATATATTCACATATAGCGCTTTAGCCAAAAAATTAATCTTACGTTATAAACTACACAATCACACGTGGCTAGAGCCCTTGTTTATGGAATATCTTAAAGAACAATCAATCCCCTGGTCAAGTTATGATTTTATAACTTATATACCGAGTCATGCTGAAAAATTCAGAAGCCAGCCAAGTGCTGCTCGTCAATTCAGCCAATTGATAGCCGAGCATTTTAACATTCCCTGGCAACGCATGTTAGCGAGAAGCATCAAAACACCTAAACAATCATCATTAAGTCGGCATATTAGACAAAGAGCTCAACGCAATACCATGTTAGCGAGACGAAATCATCAAGGCCGTGTACTCATTATCGATGATGTCTTCACGACTGGTAGCACCTTAAATGAGGGCTCAAGAGCTCTAATTGAAGCAGGCCTGCAAGTAGACGTTTTAGCCATGAGTAAAAGCTTATAATGAAAATTATACGAAATTATATTCTTGAAGAAATTTTTACAAGTTTTATTGGTGTATTATTCTTTCTTACTTTTATCCTAATGGTTGGAAATGTCTTCTCGAGCATGATCGACTTGGTAATGAATCGTGGTGTTGATATATTCCGTATCACGCAAGTTATTCTACACACATTGCCATTTTTAATGATGTTCACTATACCGACTGCTATTTTAGTCGCGATTCTTTTAACGTTTGGAAGGCTGTCAGCTGATCATGAATTAGTGGCTTTGCGTGCTAGTGGTATTAATCTAAGGCGCATCTTCAAGCCAATACTCATCACGGCTTTTTGTCTATCTCTCTTCACCCTTTACCTAAGCGATCAAATCGCCCCCCGCAGCCATTTTAAAGTGCGTCAAATTGCATCTGAAATTGGATTAGAAACCCCCGCAGCTCTTCTTGAAGAGGGTGTTTTTATCAAAAGCTTTAATGACTTAGTTATCTTCATTCATCGCATTGACGGAAATATCTTAAAGCAAATTCGCATCTATCAACCACAAAAGGATGGTCCTACGAGAACAATCATTGCCGAAAGAGGTGAAATCATTCCTTTACCGGAGCAAAATATTATCAAGCTCAAACTGACCAATGGAACCAGCGATGAACCGGATGCTTCAAATCCAGGTGGATTTTATAAATTAAACTTTGGAACCTATTTTTTACCATTAGACATATCGACCATGAAGTTTAAGGGTAATTTGGATCGTAAGCGCAAAGAGAGATCGATTAAGGAATTGTGGACGCATTATGCCAAACTAACTAAGGAGGGTTTCCATGATGCTTACGCCTTAACCGAAATTAATAAACGTGTTGCTGCAGCGCTTTCTACTTTTTGTTTTGCAATGATTGGGATACCGCTGGCAATTCGCACTCAGCGTGGTGAAAAATCAATTGGTTTTGCAATAGCGTTGATACTGGTCACTATATATTGGGTTGCCTTAATTGGCATGGCTTCATTAGGTAAAAAAGAAGTTTTGTCGCCGTGGATAGCCATGCACATTCCAAACATTATTTATATGTTGCTTGGCTGTATATTAATGCGAAAGAACTTAAAAGCATGAAAATTTTGCATCGCTATTTAACGGCCAATTTCATGTGGCCCCTGATTTTTAATACGTTAATATTTATAAGTTTATTCATCGTTGTTGATGCCTTAGGTAGTCTGGATGATTTTATATCGAATGAAACTCCTCTAGAAATTATTTGCCTTTATTATATATGTATGATTCCTTTGATATTGGCGCAGATATTACCTTCTTCTGTATTAATATCCGCACTTTATTCCTTATCGACTATGAATAAGAATAACGAAATTTCTGCCATGAAAGCGGCTGGCGTTTCGGGCTATCAAATTCTTTTTCCGATACTTTACATCGGCCTTTTAGTGAGCTTTGGTCTATTGACAATGAATGAGGCTGTGACTCCCAAGTCAGCCATAACTTCCACATCTATCAAACAAGGCTTAATCACAAAAAAAGGTGATCAGCTAAGCCAAAGATCTATTAATAATGTCGCTATCGTTACAGATGGGAATCGTATGATATATGCTAGGGAGCTCCAGCCTGCTATTGCAACGCTCTATGATGTCATCATATTAACTCATCGCAATGACATGAGCATTGCCACAAAAACAACAGCCGCAAGAGCAGTATGGCAGCATAATCACTGGCAACTTTATGAAGTTCTTGAATACAAATTGGATCAAGCGGGTAATATCGTAGGCAAGCCTATGCATTACCCTATGCAAAATCCCAATATTAAAGAAACCCCTGAAGAGTTCTTAAATCAATACACGCACCCGGAGTATATGAGTTATAGGAATCTCAAATCCTATATAAATAAAACTAAATTAATTGGCTATAAAATATCAAGCCGATTAAATATGGAGCTGTATCAAAAGATTGCCAATCCTTTTATTTGCTTTATTATGCTTTTGGTTTCAGCCCCCTTAGCACTCAAGACCCAAAGAGGTGGTGCAATGAAATCTATAGGGGTGGGACTATTTGTCATCGTAGCCTACTATTCAGTGATCGCTTTTTCTTCCGCACTTGGCAAGGGTGGCGCCATCCCACCTCTAACGGCAGCATGGCTCCCCAATGGGATATTCTTCATCATTGGCCTCTCCATGATAAAAAAGTACCTTTAGTTAAGCAGTCTGATAAAGTCAGTTGGGTGAGGTCATTTCTTAAAATATTTCAATATGCGGATGCATTAATATAGGTCACGGCAGTGACTCATTGATGGTATGCCAGGGTCCGCATTTTGGACCCTAGGTTTAATCAGAAGACAAGGCCACGATTAGTGGCGGCATACCTTCTCTTTTAAACTATTCTCTCTGCTATCCTTTATTCAACTTCTAATCGATGGGCTTGGCAAGGTGTTGGAGAAAAATGACATTGAATTACAGAATTATGTTTGTCATTTTTTGGAAACACCTTGCCAAGGTCATCTATAACAACTTAATAGCGGTAGTGGTCGGGCTTGTAGGGGCCCTCAACTGGGAGGCCTAGGTATGAGGATTGGTCTGGGGTCAATTCTTCTAAGACCGCTCCTACTTTGGCCAAATGTAAACGAGCTACTTCTTCATCGAGTTTTTTGGGTAGGCAAAAAACCTCGTTCTTGTATTGGCTGCCATTTTTATATAATTCAATTTGGGCCAAGACTTGGTTCGTGAATGATGCACTCATAACGAATGAGGGGTGCCCAGTAGCGCAGCCTAAGTTCACCAAGCGACCGTCGGCTAATAAAAGAATGCTATGCCCATCAGGAAAGGTGTATTTATCCACTTGGGGTTTGATATTTGTATGTACTACTCCGGGTGCATTCACTAATTGTTCGACTTGAATTTCGACATCAAAATGGCCAATATTACAGACAATTGCGTCGTCCTTCATCTTTTCCATATGCGCTAAGGTGATGATGTCTTTATTGCCGGTTGTTGTGACAAATATGTCGGCTTCAGAAGTTGCGTCAATCATCTTTTTAACTTCAAACCCTTCCATAGCTGCTTGTAATGCGCAGATTGGATCAATTTCGGTGATGATAACACGAGCTCCAAATCCACGCATGGACTGGGCGCAGCCCTTGCCGACATCTCCATAGCCTGCAACAACAACAACTTTGCCCGCGACCATAATATCAGTCGCGCGTTTAATGCCATCAGCGAGTGATTCACGGCAACCATAGAGATTATCAAATTTGGATTTAGTTACAGAGTCATTCACATTAATAGCTGGGCATTTGAGCAGACCCTGGGCTTGTAAACGATTGAGATTATGAACACCTGTGGTTGTCTCTTCGGACAAGCCCTTAACTTCTTTCATGAAGTCAGCATAACGATCTTCATTCATCATATTAGTTAAGTCGCCACCGTCATCAAGTATCATATTAGGGCCTTTACCGTCGGGCCATTCTATAGTTTGTTCGATGCACCAATTAGCTTCATCCTGCGTTTCGCCTTTCCAAGCAAAAACAGGTATGTCAACAGCTGCAATGGCAGCAGCAGCATGATCTTGCGTAGAGTATATATTACAAGAAGACCAGCGTACTTGGGCGCCCAATGCGGTTAGAGTCTCAATTAAAACAGCTGTCTGGATTGTCATATGAATACAACCCGCTATACGAGCGCCTGCTAAGGGCTGTTCGGCTGCATATTCTTTTCTCAAAGACATGAGTCCAGGCATTTCTTTTTCGGCTAATACAATTTCTTTACGGCCCCATTCGGCCAAGCTCATATCAGCTACTTTAAAATCTTGCTTAGTTGTTTCCATTTGAACCGACTCCATTATTTTATACCCTATTGTTGAAACGGGATTACGCATTAGCGAATTGCATCACCAATGAATAATCCCGTTTTTAATCTTATGCTAAATTAAGAGATTGTAAATGAATAACCGATACATTTACGGTCCCTAGGCGTGAACAAAGCCATTTGTACGAATACGCTGTTCAACGTATTTTTTAATCGCTGGCACTTTATCTTTTCGCTCCCAAGTAAAATCCTTTAGCTCGCGACCAAAATGGCCATAAGCTGCGGTCTTTTGATAGATGGGGCGTTTTAAATCTAGTGTGCGAATAATTCCATTGGGCGTTAAGTCAAATGTCTGGCGAATGGCATCTTCCAAAACGACGTGTGGAACCTTACCCGTTCCAAAAGTTTCAACTTTAACCGAAACAGGTTCAGCAACACCAATCGCATAAGCTAATTGAATTTCGCATTTAGACGCATACTTAGCAGCCACAATATTTTTGGCAACATAACGCGCCATATACGTGGCGGAACGATCCACTTTGGATGGATCCTTACCAGAGAATGCACCCCCACCATGCGGAGCATAACCGCCATAAGTATCCACAATGATTTTACGACCGGTTAGACCCGTATCGGCAACAGGGCCACCCACTTCAAACTTACCAGTAGGATTGACCAAAAACTTAGTTTTTTTGTCAATCAGGGATTGCGGGATTAGCTTATCATTCTTCAAGATATGCTTAGTTAAATCCCTTTTAATTGTGGCTTGAGTCACGTTCTTAGCGTGATGAGTGCTCACCACGACGGTATCAACGCGTACAGGCAGCCCGTCTTTGTATTCAACTGTTACTTGGCTTTTACCATCTGGGCAAAGGTATTTAAGCGTTTTATCTTTTCTTAATGTAGCTAATTTTTCTGTGACTCTATGCGCCAATATAATTGGCAAAGGCATTAATTCGGGTGTTTCTGTGCAAGCGTACCCGAACATCAAGCCTTGATCTCCAGCGCCCCCGGTATCAACGCCTTGCGAGATATCAGGAGACTGCTGTTGAATAGCTGTCAATACGCCGCAAGAGTCGCAATCAAATCCGAGTGCAGCCTGATTGTAGCCAATGTGATTCAAAGTCTTTCTTACTAAACTAGGTACGTCCACATATGTCTTTGTTGTGACCTCACCTGAAACGATAACCATGCCAGTTGTGACCATGGTCTCAACTGCAACGCGTCCGTTTTTATCATCTTTCAAAATTGCATCCAAAATTGAATCAGAAATCTGATCACATACCTTATCAGGATGACCCTCAGTTACACTCTCAGACGTAAAATAGTAATGATTAGTAGACATCTCTCTCCCTTTATAGTTTATTTGGCTTCAAATTCTCGACTAGCTTCTTCCAGCTGATCCAAACTGCCGATATCATACCATCTGCCAGTAAATAAATGCGCATAAACTGCAGTCTTATGCAGCAACCACGTAGCATAATGACCCGGTGCATCTTCACGGCCACTAGACCCCATATACTCATCAATAAAATTCAAAATTTCTTTGGCAAAATAATAAACGCCCATGCTCACAATGGATGTTTTGGGATTTTGCGGCTTCTCTTCAATGTCAATAATCTTATTATGCTCGTCAAGTTCAACAATGCCATATCGGCCTGCCGCAACGCTCTTATCGCCAATATCGTAACACCCAATTAAGGCTGGCACATTAGACTTTGAGGCAATATTTAAGAAAGCATCAAAGCTTTGTTCAAATAGATTGTCGCTGGCTAAGACTAAAATATCATCATCAATAGAGGCGTTCTTCACGGCGAATTGTAAGTCACCAATAGCTCCCAAGCGGTTATCATTAGATGTCGTACCATCATTCAAAACAGTGATCTTAAAATTCGACTCAAATTTCTTGGACCAATCCTGAAAAGATTCGTAGAATTTGTCGTTGGTCACAATAATTAATTCATTGAGTCCCTGAATTGGATTTAGCTTCTCAACTATACGATCAATAATCAACCTATCGCCAACTGGCAAGAATGCTTTAGGCTGATTTTTGGTCAAAGGGTATAATCTGGTTGCATAACCAGCCGCAAGCAAGACTACTTTCATTGATCCACCCGTTTTAAAAATGTTTCGGCGATACTGCGCCCATTCGTGAACTTCATCAATTCTTTACGTGCATATGCTAAGACTTCTGAACCCGTGCTAAATGAAAGTGCTTTTTTAGCTATTTTCTTCGCTGTGGAATATTTTACTCCACGAATAATTGCTTTTACCTCAGGCAATATACCCGCAGACACAGAGAGTTCATCTAGCCCCAAACCCATTAGGATTAAAGTTAATTCCGGATCACCCGCCATTTCACCACACATGCCCACATGAATTTTATTCCTATGCCCCGCGTCAACAATAGATTTGACCAATCTAAGTATGGCTGGGTGTGTAGGTTCATAAAGATACGCAATTTTCTCATTCACACGATCAGCCGCGAGTGCGTATTGAATCAAATCGTTGGTGCCAATAGAAAAGAAACTAACTTCGCGCGCTAAGATATCGCAAGTCAATGCCGCTGATGGAATTTCGATCATTGCACCCACTTCCATTTCTGGATCAAAAGGAATACCCTTAGTCCTCAACTCTTCACGACATTCATCCAACATACCATTAGCTGCTTGCAATTCTTCCAGGCCAGATATTAATGGGTACATAATGCGCACTTTTCCAAAAGCGCTCGCTCGTAAAATGGCTCTTAATTGCGATTTAAAAATATTCGGCATAGCCAAACAAAAGCGGATTGCTCTCCAACCCAAAAAAGGATTCATTTCACGCGGCATCTCTAATTGTGACAAAAATTTGTCTCCACCTAAATCCAGAGTTCTCAGTGTCACATATTGCGGACTCATGCGAGACACCACGTTTCGATAAGATTGAAATTGCTCCTCTTCATCAGGCAATTCACTTCTATTTAAATATAGGTATTCTGTGCGATAGAGGCCAACGCCTTCTGCGCCATGAGAACGAATAGAATCTATTTCATCAGGCAATTCCATGTTAGCCATCAAGGCAATACGTCTTTTATCTGGAGTGATGCTCGGTAAATCAAAACCCCTTAATAAATCAATGCCTGATTCTATGAAGTCTTGACGCTTGAGAATATAAGCATCACGTGTTTCCCGATCAGGATTAATAATAACTTCGCCAGCACTTCCATCAATGATGACTTCATCGCCATCTTTTACATTTTGAGTGATTTTTTCCAAGCCAACAGTGGCAGGTATCTCAAGTGACTTCGCCATAATGGCCGTATGGGATGTCCTGCCACCAATATCTGTTGCAAAACCAATCACATTTTTTTTATGCATTGTTGCAGTGTCACTTGGCGACAAATCGTAGGCTATGATAATGACTTTCTCAGTCAAACGATCTAAGCGGCTCGTTTGCTCACCCATCATATTCTTAAGAATTCGACGCCCCACATCATTAAGATCAGACATGCGCTCTCTCAAATACTCGTCATCAACCTTAGAAAAGGCCAGCGTGTATTTTCTAAGCGCTTGTGAAAAAACATATTCGACACATAATTGACTCGACTTTAACTCCGAGATAACTTCCTCAATCAAAGCCCTATCTTCAATTAGTGTCAAATGCGCTTCAAATATTTCTGCATGTTCGCGCCCTAATTCTTGAGTGATTTGCTGTTGAATTTTGAGGATTTGTGCCCGTGTTGCCGTTAACGCTTCTTCAAAGCGCATTATCTCTGTGGGCACTTGCTCTAAGTGTATTGGATTGGGAGGTACGCTCAAATCCTCATGATCTAGCAATAAGGCCTTGCCTATTGCTATACCAGGTGAGGCTGAAATACCCTTAAATATTTTCATTCAGATTGTTTCCGTTTACTGTATTCGCTATGATCACTTTGACTTAAAAATTTGCCTAATTCAAGCATGGCAGCATTGGCATCTGTTCCTTTAATGACTAGCTCAATGTCTGACCCCTGCTCTACGGCCAAGGTCAGTATGCCCATCATCGATTTGCCATTAGCGCGTTCTGAGTCCTTAATAGCCGTAATATCGCTAACAAACTTATTTGCTATCTTAACAAATATAGAAGCTGGTCTAGCATGCAATCCCTGGGGACTCATCACTTTGAATGCTTGTCTTAGTTCTTCGCTCATTTATTTTGTGCTATTTCAGTTATAATTTTTGCTAATTTTCGAGAATTATGTCTCACATAGTCTACAGTCTTAACTAAATCAGTCTCAACAACCGTATAGCCCATTTGTCGGATAGCTTCTGATTCTTTCTCCAACGCAAAGGCTCCATCTTTATTGTAGGCAGCCTCTAATTCAACCGGTATCCTGCCCCGATTAACAATCACATGCGTCAAAACGTCACTTTGAGTATTCTGCACCAATGCCTGAACATGTGCTGCATCACTCTTCAAATGCAATGTTTCATTCGGTTGAGTCATGATATTGCAAACATAGATCTTAGGTGCTTTTGTTCTAACCAATTCAGCTAATAAATCATCAAGTAATAAATTGGGCAATATGCTTGTATACAAAGAACCGGGTCCTAGCACTATTGCATCTGCTTCTCTAATAGCTCTTAAGGCGTCTACAGTAGCCGAAACATTATCGGGCTTCAAAAATAATTTCTTTATTTGATGCTCATATGAGGCAATATTAGTTTCTCCCTCTAATATTTTGCCATCCGCATGCTCAGCGACCAAGGTTACATTGCTTAATGTCGCTGGTATAACGCGCCCTCTTATATTCAGAATGCGACTTGATTCTCTAATCGCTTTTTCAAAGTCACCTGTGATTTTCATCATCGCTAATATAAAAAGATTGCCAAAATTATGGCCTGAAAAATCACTAACCTCGTCACTTGAAAAGCGGTACTTAAATAGTTCCTGCATAGTTTGGCCAGAATCAGCCAAAGCCACTAAGCAATTTCGGATATCTCCAGGTGGCAGCATATCAAACTGACTTCGCAGCCGACCTGATGAGCCTCCATCGTCTGCGACGGTAACTATAGCTGTTAGGTTTGAAGTTCTTTCTTTCAGACCTTGTAGCAGAACAGACAATCCAGTGCCGCCGCCGACGGCAACAATTTTGGGTCCACTGGATAATACGCCACGTTGATACATGATGTTTAGCACCTGGCCCTCATGGTGAGGTGCTAAAAAAGTGATTACTGATTTGATGATTTTGCGGACGCTGGTAATAACTGCGAATATCCCGGCAACAACAAATATACTGCCAGCAATTTCTTGGGACTCATTCAGAGTTAATACGAACCCCATGGAACACAAAACCATTCCTAAAGAGCAAAGCAGGACCCAACGTTTGATACGTAGTCCAGGATAAAGCCATTTAAACATTCCCATCAGAGGGGCTCTAGAAACCTTTAGCCAACAAAAGCTAAGTTCTAAGGTTTCTTAGCGTCTTCTTCCTTGATGGCTTTAAAAATGGCTTTCTCGTCTTCAAGACCTTTTAAAAATTCTCTAAAATATTTGTCTTTCAATAATCGAGATATGCGGGC
Organism: Candidatus Omnitrophota bacterium; assembly: GCA_047639455.1. GTDB lineage: Bacteria > Omnitrophota > Gorgyraeia > 2-02-FULL-51-18 > JAGOUK01 > JBLINS01. The sequence continues at coordinate 32,032 of JBLINS010000012.1, read as the reverse complement.
CAATGCTTTAAGGTGTGGGCCAGCTGAGTCATCTGGTGCCACCAAGCAAAAGAAAATATAAACAGGCTCTCCGTCAAGAGCATCAAAGTCGATACCCTCTTTAGAAATACCAAATGAGGCGACTAATTTCTTAGCCACATCACATTTACCATGTGGAATACCTACGCCCAAGCCTATGCCGGTGCTACCTAAAGACTCACGCGCCATTAAAGTCTGAACCATTTCATCACGATTTCTCAATCCGTGGGCTTTAGCTAGATTTCCGATAAGTTCTCGGATCACACCTTCTTTGTCTGTCGACTTCAAATCAACAGAAATTGCTTTTTCGCTCAAAAATTCAGATATTTTCATAGAAATTTGTACTCCGATGGGTGATTAACTGCATTATCAAGATGTAAACAGGAAAAACGAGTGCCACATAAAACATCAACTATAAACACTCCCTCACCAGCATCACTAGTCTTACTACTTAAACCTTACATCACGAATCAAAAGATGGAGCGGGAGAAGGGATTCGAACCCTCGACGTCAACCTTGGCAAGGTTGCACTCTACCACTGAGTTACTCCCGCTTAAAAAAATCTATTACCAAAAAACAATAAAGCAAATGAAGCCCCTCGTCGGCCCCTTGGGGTGCCTCCTTAGGCGAAATTCGTGTGGTGGACTTGACGCTCCTTCGAGCGCGTAAGTCCGACACTCATTCCAGTTACTCCCGCTTAAACTTCCAATCTTACAAAAAATCATTTAAACACTTAGTCATAGCTGCCGCGGGAGGGACTTGAACCCACAATCCTTGCGGAACATGATCCTAAGTCATGCGCGTCTGCCAATTTCGCCACCGCGGCTTAACTATTTAATACTCTTATTCGTCTAAATGGTACGCCGCGTAGGACTTGAACCTACGACCAAGTGCTTAAGAGGCACCTGCTCTACCAACTGAGCTAGCGGCGCTCAATCTCCATATCATCACGCCTTTTTGATGACTCATATCCCTCAAAAGGGATCTGAAAAATAAGCGCTTATTCTACCAAAAAAGCTGTCAATCGCATATCATTTTTCATTCATGGACCCTGCTTTAATAAAACTGTGTATTTTTGCTTCAAACACGTCCATATTTAGCCTAAATCTGCGCTCAAAGACCTGCTGCACTGTCTCACCTTGCGCCAAATCTTCTAATAAATCACGGATAGATTTAGAGGAATAACGCGAATGCAAATACGCAGCACCTATATAAGCCGTCGTATAAGCCCTAGCTAAAACTTCTGAATTTTGACTCTGCAAATTGTCCATAACTGGCACTAACTCGTTGAGTGACAGTAAATACCCTGTATCCATTTGATGCAACTGCTTGAGTCGTTTTGAAATGATGTCTTCTTCGTGATACACGGCTAATCCTTCATTTAACCACGATGGGCATCGACCGCGGCTCAATAGCCAAACGACAGCGTGACTGTATTCGTGCCATAGAATGGATTTGAGCCAGGCTGATTTTTGAGCCGATTCAATTAAAGGCAAATGAATGCGGCCATCAAACAAGCCGGCTACATGATCGCCCATTTTGGAATAACGTCTAAATGTAGATTCAGTTGTCAAAAACACGTCAAACTTCTTTTTAGGAAAATAATTTCCTAATTTTTGACCAATTTGGCGACGAACATTCATGAGCTGACGCCGTAATATTAATAAATCATTGGGCTTAATGAGTTTTTCGGAATAAAGCACAAAATGTTCTAAATCGGTTTTGACTAAATTTTGGGGTGGTCTTAAATCATCTGCCGAGCAATAGGGCAAACAGCCCGAACCCAGGCATAAGCTAAGGCTGAGAGCAAAAAATAATTTATGGACGTTTCTTTTTCCAGGCATCAAAATAAGCTTGCAAATCATTGCCGGCAGAACGCCCCACTTGCATACCAATATATATTAAAACTGAAAACTGCCATACATCCTCAGGCCCCACCAATAGTGTTGTGGCTATATCTTCTTTACGCTCCAATTGATTTCCATAGTTCTCAATTGCCTTATCCACCCCGCCTTCAAACAAATCAACGGAGGATATATGGTTATCAAATTTTAAGGATGGAAAGCGCACGCCTCGGATAAGTAAAAAGCTATTAATCAAGTCTTCACCAATTTCAAGATTTTTGCCAAAATCAAAACCGCCGAATTGAGGCGAATGATTGGGCATGATAATCGTTGGTTTATCAACTAAGACCTCGCCTCTACGCACCAGCGTATCACCTTCATTTACGCTAGATGCGGCCAAAAATAAATAAGGTAGTGTGGTTTCTTGAGTTGCGGAAAGAGTTTTGAGTCGAGAGCGAATAATGTCCGTTTCGGCTAGCGCTTTTTCCCACATTGCTTGAATATCCATATCGAGACAGTTTACTATATGCTTATCAAATAACCAAAGGGATCAAATATAGCTAGTGTTCTACAAAGGGTCTTGTTGAGGTGAGTGCCTGATAAGACGACGATCGGCATTCAATGTTAACGTCCTTGAATACGGACGGCTCTCACTTCGGTTCCACCATCGACCAGTTTCTTTACGCGTACTAGCATCAGTAAAACGGTACTCCGAACGCATGAGCCGAATATACTTTGGCGGGCCCTCGAAAGGTAGCTGTTTAAACAAACCTGGGACCTCTTTTGAGTCTTTTAATATCATCTCGGCCAAAGACAATATCCATGGGTTATAGCGTATGCTACCAAGAGCCGCAAACCACATTTGCCAGTCCAGACGAGGCTGATAAGGAATATTAATTTGAGGCATAACCTCTAACTTTTGAGGTTTAAAATGAAATTCATATGGCTTCCAATTTATAGCGTCCATAGAACCTTCAATGCTAATTTCCGGTCTCTCAGTTGTCATGTCCGCAAATAAACCATATCGATTAAAGATTCGAAGCGGACGCACACCCTTTTGCATGACACTCAAAGTATTAGGCCATTCCATGCGAATTCCAATTTGAGGCAAAAATATCGTCAATGTCATGATGAAAATTATTAATGTCATAATTAGTTTTAATAATTTGGATGTGATTCCAAATTGTATATCCAACCCTCTCTGACGGCTATTTTGGGCCCACAGCTTTAGCTTGCTTGGCAAATACATATCATCCAATAAAAAAAGAGCAATTATCAGCGTGAGCAAATTAAAAAAACAATAATTACCCGTTAGCATAATCATCAGCATCAATAGAGCTAGGCTATTAAAGGCAAATAAACGCATCTTGCGCGTTCCGAAAAAAAAGAAGGGTACACAAAGTTCAATGCCGAGCATAAGCATGCAACTTAATTTATGAAACCAAATTGGAAATTGATGTATGTACCATGCTAATACATTTGGAAGTGGCTGGGTTTCATAATGTGTAGCCAAGGCCGTCAAATCCCGCCATACTGGATCCAGGCTCGCTAACTTCACAAAGCCTGACCCAAAAATCAGACGAAATAGTAACCAACGAAATAAAAAAACCCATAATTTTGAAAATCTTTGCTTGTCACCTAAACCAGAATACAAAGTCGCAGCAATGATTGATAAAAAGCCCGCCTCCAAGAGAAGCGCATCCCACTGAAAACTATAAAAAATACCTCCAGCCACACAAATAGAAAGATATAATATGAAGCATAAGGTCAGTCCTACAGCGCTGGTCCAGCCAAAAAAGACCAAAGTACCCGCAGCAGCACCAATCCAGCATTGCCATTCAAGCCAAGTATCTGATGTGTTCCACCAAGACAATGTTAGAAAAATTGATTTAGCATCATCACCAAAGCGCTCTGTGGCCAATTGCAACCGATCAACAATCGGCAGTATCCCCTCTTGCCCGGCCAAACCTGTCATTTGAAGTCCAGCTGAAATGAATGCAATCACATAAACAAGGCCAATTAATTTAAAAAATACATCAGCGACCAATGTGCAGGGATTTGGCTCATACGCCTCCAAAAAAAACTTTTCGATGCGTGAGAAAAGCATCCGATTGGCTGCAATCAAAGCGTATCCAACGTCACTGCCAAAGCGAAACAAAGTGATGCGCCTATACATTTCTAAGAGCCAACGCTTTTTTGAATTAATCGCAATAGAAGCGTAAACAGCTTCTGCTCCCACGAGCACACTGCCATGCGTATCTATAAAAACGACTGATTTCTTAAACATGCCCCTATCAATTTCGGGATAACCATCACTGACTATTTGGTATTCACTATAAGTGACTGAGTCTCCAGTGATGGACTTCCAGCGCTTGATCCAGCGCCTGCAAAAACCGCAGTCTCCATCAAATATCAATAAAGGCTTAGGGGGTGGGTTGGGTATGGTTAATTTTTCTTTATGCATGCTTCCGTAGGTAACCGCCTAAACTTATTCAAGTATAGATTGATCTTTTTCGTTGGTATAAAAATCATTACCTAAATTAATTTTTTGTCTTCCCTTTGCCAATCTCCACTGATTGGAATCGCGAAGTGAATAAACACAACCACAGTATTGTTGCTGGTAGAATTCTTCTTCTTTGGCCAATTCAATCATGCGACTTGAACCGCCCTTTTTACGCCAATTAAATTCCCAATAATCAACTCCCTCGAATAAAGAAGCTGCTTTAATTCCCGAATTAGTGACTTGAGTGAAGTCTTTCCATCTCGAAATTCCCAAACTAGATGTGAATACTTTAAAACCATTTTCATGCGCATATTTGGCTGTTTTAACAAAACGCATATCAAAACACATAGAACAGCGCTCGCCGCGCTCAGGATCTTTCTCATGACCAGCAGTTATATCAAACCAATTATCGACATCATAATCAGCATCAATGAAAGGAATGTCATGCTTTTTGCAGAAGCGTACATTTTCTTCTTTGCGCATTTCATATTCTTTTTTGGGATGGATATTGGGATTATAAAAATAGACTGTGATTTTTAAATCTGCCGCGATCATTTGTTCCATAACGGGTCCAACGCATGGAGCGCAACATGAGTGGATTAGGACGTCATTGTGACCACCTGGTGGTATAAATATTTTGTCAATTTGCTTTAAGCGCTGTCCCATGCAGAGATTATAGATGATCCGTAGGTAACTAGCAACAAAACGCGATTAAAGGCTATGACAGCCTCTAATCGCGTTTTAATTTTGTTGATTCGCCTTGTACTAAGCCGTTACCACTCCAGCGTACCGCCAGTTTGATATTCTGTGACGCGTGATTCAAAGAAATTCTTCTCTTTTTTGAGATCAATCATCTCGCTCATCCAAGGGAATGGGTTTTCAGAATTATATTGCTTGGGCAAACCCAATTTTTCTAAACGCCGATCAGCAATATATTGGACATATTCTCTAAACATATCTGAATTCAAGCCCAAAACACCATTGGGCAAACAATCAACCGCATACGCATATTCCAATTCAACCGCTCTTTTAATCTTGGTGACTGTGCTTTCTTGAAATTGCGCAGTCCAAATATCCGGATTTTCCTTAATAATTTCATTAATCATATCCAAACCAAAATTCATATGCATACTTTCGTCGCGCAAAATATACTGGATTTGCTCGCAAGCTCCAGGAATGCGATTTTGACGGCCAAAGGACAATAGCATCACAAATCCGCTATAGAAAAAGATACCTTCCATCACAGCATAATATCCAATTAAGTTATCCAATAAACGTCTGCGGCCTTCGTCTGATTTGCATTCAAAGTCAGGGCTAAGCACGTCTTCCGTCAAATGCATTTGAAATTCATCTTTATTATAAATTGATGCAACTTCACGATACATATTAAAGATCTCACCGTCATCCATAGACAGAGATTCAATAATGTACTGATACGAATGAATGTGTATAGCTTCTTCAAAGGCCTGTCTTAGAATATATTGTCTGCATTCTGGATTATCAACATAACGATATATGGCCAAGACCGTATTATTGGCTACAATCGTATCTGCTGTTGAGAAAAATCCTAAATTTCTTTTAATAATGCGTCTTTCATCATCAGTAAAACCCTTAGGGTCATTCCATTGCTCAATATCGCGTTGCATTGAGACCTCTTGAGGCATCCAATGATTGGCGCATGCATCCAAATACATTTGCCAAGCCCATTTATATTTAAAAGGAACTAATTGATTCACATCAACTGCTTTATCATTATTAATGATTCGCTTTTTATCTGCTGATACTCTATCGGTTGTTTTTCTAAGACTTGTGAATCCGGCAATTTCACCCATACTGTATTCCTCCAAATATTATTTTTATTTAAATATTATTAATTCTTAAATTTGTGACGACGGTCAAACATTACTTCTAATTATTCACAAGCTTCGCAATCAGATCCATTTTCGATACTACACTGTATTTGATCTGCTTTTGCCTTAGCCGCATCCGCATCATCGTCCTTTTTCTGACCTAATACATTTCCATATTGATTCACGTCAATAGTACTTTTTTCGATGCGTGTTGCACTTAGCGATCTCAAATAATAGGTGGTCTTTAAACCTGATTCCCAAGCAGCCATATACATATCATTTAACTTGCGGCCGCTTGTATTCGCTTGGTACAAATTCAATGATTGACCCATATCAATCCATTTTTGACGACGCGCGGCAGCTTTGACTACCCATTCAAATTCGACTTCAAACGCTGTTGGGTACTTATCCTTAATCACCTGAGGTATGCGATCAATTTCTTGAATGCTTCCATCAAAATATTTTAAGTCATTAATCATTTCCTCATCCCAAAGCTTAGCCGCCTTTAAGTCAACAACCATATACTCATTTGGAACAGTGAACTCACCAGACAAATTACTTTTGACGAATATATTCTTATAACAAGGTTCTATGGAAGCAGTAACACCAGATATATTACCAATTGTGGCCGTAGGAGCAATGGCCATTACATTGCTATTACGCATACCATTAGTTTTGACTGACTCACGAACCGGAGTCCAGTCCATTCTTTGCGTCATTTCAACGTCTATAGGCATGCCGCGCTCTTTGCTCAAAAGCTCAACAGTATCAAAAGGCAGTAATCCTCTATCCCATTTTGAACCCTCAAATGATGAATACTTGCCCTTTTCTTTTGCTAATTTGGACGATGCCAAAATTGCATAATAAGAAATCGCCTCCATGCTCTCATCAGCAAATTCAACTGCTTCTTGAGAGGCATAGCTATAATTTAATTTATACAGCGCATCTTGAAAACCCATAATGCCCATACCGATCGGTCTATGCTTAAGATTTGAGCTTTCAGCTTCTGAGGTGGGATAGTAATTAATGTCCACAACATTGTCTAACATTCTAATCGCAGTTGTGATTGTCTCCTCTAATTTTTTGTGATCTATGCCCTTATCATTCAAATGCGCCTTAATATTCACCGAACCAAGATTGCAAACAGCTGTTTCTTCAGGAGAAGTGTTTAACAAAATTTCGGTGCACAAATTTGAGCTGTGCACGACACCCGCATGATCTTGAGGTGAGCGAATATTGGAGGGGTCTTTCCAGGTAATCCATGGATGCCCAGTTTCAAATAGCATCGTGATCATTTTGCGCCACAATTGAATGGCTGGTAATTTTTTGAATTTTTTAATTCTACCGATTTTGGCCATTTCTTCATACTCTTCATAACGCTTTTCAAATTCGGCGCCGTATAAGTGATGCAAATCTGGCGCATCGCTCGGACTAAATAATGTCCACTCTGAATTTGTTTTGACACGTTTCATGAACAAATCCGGGATCCAATTAGCCGTATGCATATCATGAGTACGCCGCCTATCATCACCAGTATTTTTTCTAAGCTCTAAGAATTCCTCGATGTCCATATGCCAAGTTTCCAAATAAGCGCACATAGCGCCTTGGCGTTTGCCACCCTGGTTGACCGCTACAGCAACATCGTTAGCAACTTTGAGAAATGGGATAATGCCTTGGCTTTTGCCATTAGTGCCTTTGATCCGAGAGCCCATGGATCGAACATTAGTCCAATCATTACCCAAACCACCACTCCATTTGGACAACAAAGCATCATCTTGCATGCACTTAAAAATATGCTTCAAGTCGTCGCTAATCGTCGATAAATAACATGAGGATAATTGTGAATGAATTGTCCCAGCATTGAATAATGTGGGTGTTGAAGAAACGAATCTGAATGTAGAAAGGATGTCATAAAACTCAACAGCTTTCTTATTCGCGTCGCCTTTTTCTTCCTTAGCCAAACCCATGGCCACACGCATCCAAAAAACTTGCGGAATTTCTAGGCGTCTTTCTTCCCAGTGAATAAAATAGCGGTCGTACAATGTTTGTAAGCCCATATAACGAAATAACAAATCACGCTCTGGCTTAATTTGTTTACCCAAAAATTCTAAATCATATTTTAATAAATCGGGGGACAATAATTCGTGCTCAACTGCCTTGTGAATGTATTGAGATAGATAACGTGGGTACTCAACTCGAACGGATTGAAAGCTAACCACGGAACCTAATGCTTCTTCATAACCTGATAACAGCAATAAACGAGCTGCCGCAAAACTATAGTTAGGTTCTTTTTCGATTAAAGTACGGGCTGCTAATACATTTGAAAAATCAACCTGCTTTTCAGTGATTCCATTGTAGTAATTTTTGAGCGACTCTTTAACAATATCTTCAGCTACAACGTCTTCAAGCCCTGCGCAACACGACTGTACTTTGAATAGCAAATCCTTTAAGTTTAGATCTGCTTTCTTATCGTCTGCTAATGTGATTTGATACTTTTTATTCCAATCAATTTCTGTTGAGAGCGTGTGCGATTGAAGCATGCGCGCCTTACGTCGCTCTTCCCTATAAACGATATAACAACGAGCTACATCATAATTTCCAGAATCCATTAATGCGCGCTCAACCAAATCCTGAATTTCTTCAATGTGGACTTTATGACCTTCGGGCCATGCTGTATGAATATTGGCAATTACCCGATCAGATAATTCGCGAGCCTTGTCTAGGATCTCGTCCGTTAATTCATCGTGCGAAGCGCGAAAAGCCTTGGCGATTGCTACAGTGATTTTTTCTGGTTTAAAAGATACATTCTTGCCATCGCGCTTAACTGTTTCGTACAGGTCATACAAAGCGCGTTTAGTGGCATGCTCGCGTCTATAATTCGCATATGACTGGGCGACTTCAGTGTGGCCATTCTCATAAAGTTGACGAATAACCTCATCTTGAATGCCCTCAACTGACAAATGATCATTGCTCTCAGCGCGGCCACGAATAACATCCAGAACACAAAGTGTGGTTTTTTCAACCGCCTCCATCATGTCATCGTTTAAATCAGCTTCGCGGGGTAATCCATCGATTTGTTTAAAAGCATTAGCAATGGCGTGATGAATGCGTATGGGATTAAAAGCAACTAATTGCCCACCTCTTTTTTTTACTTTAAAGTCTTGACTGAGCATGTATTTATCTTCCATTGCATATCCCCTTGTTATTTAAAACGGCCATTCAAAGAGTCATTTTCGTAATTATTACTAACTCTTGTTAAAAAATACTTGTTTTGCCCTCTGGCACCAAAAAACACTACATGTTGCGATTTCAAAAGTTTTGTCTTCTATATTTAGTATAGTCTATGACATTTTTGTGTCAAGATTTTTCTAGTTTTTAGCGCACAAAACTAAGCTACATATTACTTGTTTTCAAAACTAAATTATGTTAAATCTCTCTTAATTCTAACTACTAATCCAACTAATTTCTTAGAATTCAACTCAACTCTTTGGCATAAACAACGTTTGCGTTGGGTATGCAAATTCCATTTTTTGCTGCTCAAAAGCCTCCATAATCCTAAAATTGATACTTTGTTGTATGTCCATATACTTATTGTAATCCGGGCTCAAGACATAAAATACGACCTCGATATTCAAACTAAAATCACCAAATTCCTTAAAATGACAACGATCAAAACGCGTGTCTTTTTCAGAGGTAATAATTTGTTCAATGATTTTTGGCATTGATTTCATCTGCTCTAAGGTCGTTTGATAAACCGCACCAAGCCCGAAGACCACGCGACGTTCGCCCATACGCTTATAGTTACGAACGCGACCTGAGGTCAAATCTGAGTTTGGGAAAACAAGCTGTTCACCACTTAAAGATCTTAGGCGGGTGGTTTTTATTCCAATATGTTCTATAGATCCCAAAAAGTCATCGATGATAATAAAGTCACCGCGCTTAAATGGTTTATCAAAGAAAATTACAAAGTAATTAAACAAGTCGCCCAATATCGTTTGAGCAGCCAAAGCTACGGCGATACCGCCGACTCCTAATCCCGCAATGACTGAATTAACATCAAAGCCCATATTGTCCAAAAGAAAAACTATCGCCAAACCCCAGACAACTACACGAATAATGGTAAAAATACTTTTGTATGCCGTACCATTTGTTGATTCTGATTTTAATAATGTTTTTTCCAAAATCACCATCGAAGTGACTAAGCCGAACCTAACCCCTTGAACAACAATAAATATCTTTATGACTTGATGCAGAATATTTTCAAGTGCATTTGGTATGACGATATATTGCATTGCAAGATACAATGCGCCCACATAAAAACATGGAAAAATATTTTTTTCTAAACGTTGAACGATGATGTCGTCCAAATCTGTTTTTGACTTTTGCGTCAAACGAATCAAATTTTTTAAACCAAATAATTTTAATAAAAATAATAAAGCCGTCAGCCCTAAAAAAATACCGACTGCCCATAAATAATCCTCAACTGAATTACCAAACCACTCGTATGTCAAAAAATTTTGCGCTGTCATGATGTTATTTATAAACTCCTCTTATTTGTAACCGAGCTACACATGTGCAGCTTTATCTACCTCAATGCTCACTAACTTCTTTTTTGATACTTATTTCGCTTCCATGCGTACACAGCCAATGCTCCAAATATGTAGCCCATAATAGAAATAATTGCTATCCATGGTTTTAAGGTTAGGCCTAAATATTTTTTTGCCGGAACCATCTTTGTTATCGGCGTATCAATCCAAAAAGACTCAACAGAGTCTTCACCTTCGGCGGTATCAAAAACTAAATAACCCCGCAAATTTTTATGCATTTTTGATCCTGGGTTAAATTGTTTCAGCTTCCATTCTATACGGTTGCGCTTCATCTTAGAATGAATGCCACTCAATTCCACAAGATCAGGATCCCACGGAAAAAAAGTGGCCTTAGTACCTGTATTTTTTTCCATGGCTATATTCAGATTAACAAAATCACCATCAACTTCTGCAATGGCTCGTATCTCTGAATCTCTTACAGGAAGTTGTGCTCTAAAATCATCAAATAATATTTTTTGTGATGCATCATATTCTAAAACGTGTTCAGCGATTTGCAATTTGATACTAGATTGCGCGTCCCCTGGAACGCATATATCTTTACATCCTAACCATTCAGCATTAGCCTTAATTTCAAAATAGGCGCCAGGTGCAATCAATGCAGGTGGAGTTATTTGAGCCATTAAGACAACTTCGCGTTCGTAACCAAAATTAATAATTTTTGATACTTCAAAATACTTTGGGTTGGGCCACTGAATTTCTCCAGCGACAAAACCAAATGGCAAATCCCACTCAATGCTAGTTGGCATCCCAGCCTCACCTGGATTACGCCAATAAATATGCCAACCATCACGAATTTTGAAATGGAATCCGACCCAGAATGCTTCTCCAGGCGCTACCTGTGCCGATTCAGAAATTAGATCGGCTTCCAAATAATCAGTCAAAACGGGCATGGCACGCGTAGGCGAAGTTATTCCCACAAGCAGAATTATTAAGCAGCTAAATCGAATTATATATTTCAGAATATTCACTCCAGAATTGAGGCTATTCTATAACTTTATCCTGAGAGATCAAATAGAAAATTAAGCTATTTTTCTTAAATAATTTGGATTTTGACTTGACTTATTTGGGGTTTTATTTGCGGGACAGAGTAACAGCAATTTCAATATGCTTGGTGCGCGGAAACATGTCAAAAGGCTGTATATTATCAATGCAAAAATCACCTTGATTCACTAATTCTTTTAAATCTCTGATCAAAGTTGATAAGTTGCATGACAGGTAAAAAAGACGCGTAACAGTCTTATTTTGAATCAAGGCATCTCTCGTTTGAGTCGCCATACCCTGTTTTGGCGGATCAATGAATACCGAAAATAATTTTTCTGTATGTCTTTTGAGGTAAGTCGGCAATCTCTTTTCTACGGGCCCTGATAAGATTTTATAATTCTGAATATTGGCCGCCCGCAAATTGAGACGTAAACACTCGAGATTGGATGGGTTTGATTCAAAATACAAAATTTCTTTTTCTTTTGATCCGGCTAGAATGGAAAAAATACCGCTGCCGCAATACAAATCCATTAGGCTATCATTCGTGTCATTTTTTAACCAATCGCCCAAGCATTGGACAATATTAGCTGTCATTTCTAAGTTATTCTGGAAGAAGCCAGTCGAGGCAGCCCACAATAAGTTATCAGCCACTCTTATGCGCAGAAACATCTCTTTCTCAGACGAAACGATTAAATTGTTTTCGTCTAATCTAAATTGTATATGCGTATGACCTTTTTTTAAAATGTGTTTGTCTGAAAATACACGCTTCAACTCTTCATTCACCAATAAACAATCGTCAACAATAACCGGCGTGACATTATCTTTAGCCAAAAAACCAATACGCTTAGATTGAGGCTTGCCACTATGTTGCATATGCAAAGCAACCTGATTACGGTAACGGTGTTCAGACGAACATGCCTTGATGCCCCCTATGCATGTTTTGAAGTCTTTAAACCCAAATTCAAAAGCTTCAACAATCTGCTGCTGCTTCAAAAGTAATTCAGATGCATAATCCACATGCTGATATTGACAACCGCCACAATGGGACACATAAGAGCAAGGCTCTTGTTGTCGCATAGGTGATGATTCTAATACTTCGACTATATTCGCTCTAAGTATTTTCTTTTCAGGGTCAATTACTTTGGCACGTATACGCTCACCAGCTAGTGCACCGGCAACCAAACAGGTCTTACCCTCATGCCACGCGAGGCCATCACCGCCAAATATTACTTTTTTGATATCGATTTCTATTTCCATAATGATAGGTGACAGTATACGACATTCTCTGACTAATTTGCTTAGTCAGCGTCTTGGTGGGAGTTCTGAGAAGTCTTATCGTTAAGAATTAATGCCAATTACATAGGTATTGGCAAAAAAATCAAAAGCAATAAAACCGCTAAACCAGAAACAAATCCAATCAATGTGTATAGGCTCGAAGTTTTGTGCATTCCTAATTATATATTTTATCTTGACGATCGACAAGATAAAATTATAATAGATCTATGTTTAAAATCAATAGACCTTGCAGTCTGCGTCAATTTGCGAATTGGGCCAAATCAAGCAAAGAAGCTGTGCGCAATGCAATTGCTAATGGCAAGCTTCAAGCGGTTCGTTTAGATTCGGTTTGGATACTGTCTCAAGATGAAGTTGGTGTATTTCGGGAACAGCGGCGCAAGTACCCGCGCTATATTAAACGGAAACAAATATAGCGCTAGTCACAATACCTGCTTTTGATATATGCACTTCAAGATGGGTTTGTAGCGCTAGGTTTTGGGGATAATTTCTTCCGGCTTAAGACTTGGGAATAGTAGCCTCCCGTTAATGCATCAATATCTGCAATATACTCTTTAATTCGCATTTCAGTCTCAATGATTGCACTGATACTTTGATTAGGATTCAATAAGGCTTCCATTTGCAGGCGCTTTTTAGCAAAAAACAACCTAGTCAAACGTGTTAAGATTTCGTCTCTTAATTGTGTTGAAAGCCTTGAACGCGCATCAATGGAAGTTTGATCTGAGCTCCATATTAATTCTGATAAATCCCATGACATATCGACATTCCATTGTTTATCTTCTTCATTCGGACCAAAGATAAACTGATCCGGATCATTCGTGCCACCCCTATCCAATTCGACAGTCTGATCAATGCCCATGTCAAAACCCACGCCAATCTTGGGAAACCAGGCTTTCTGTTTCGCCATTTTGCGCCAACTGTCGATTTTATCTGGATGAACTTCTGCATAATGCATAGCTATATTTTGCAATTCATTGATTGAGGGTTCATATAAAAAATAAGATTCCAATAGTATTTTTTTTTGATTCGAGTCCAAACCTATATTCTGGACAGATGTTTCCCACAATGGATGCTCTAAAAAATAGATTTGGCCGGCACTGAGGGCAAATAACTTATCTTCCGCAACACTGTAATGAACAGACTCAATTCGTTTATCCGGCAAGTCCCAAGCGATTAATTCAGCAATGCCATTCAACCCATTAACCCGATACATTCCGCTTTTTGTTGGCAATATGTAATTGTCTAGCCCCAACTCTGCAATCAAACCTGAAGCGGTGGGTAAAACAGTCGCGTTCATTACTGAACTATGCTTTTCTTTAGGCTTGTATTTAATAATTTCAGAGTCCAGAATAATCAAGCTTTTATCAGTTTGGCTTAATTTAAATGTAAAGGGTGCCGTTGTTTGAAAAGGCATATTTTCGATCATCATCTGAGGATTGCCCTCTTCAGTATTGGTGTTTGACATAAATCGATTCCGCGCCAATACAATTGTATTGTGTGCCAAATTATATTCGTACAAACCCCTCTGTGTTCCCACATAGATGACATCGTCATTGATCTCAAATTGATAAACAACTTGCCGACCGAGCTGTGCCTCCTTGGACCATGTAACCCCACCATCTATTGAAATAAATAGCCCTGCATTAGTACCAACAAATATTTGATTGGTTTTATTTGAATTAACAATGACATCATTGACTACAGACTCATCGGAATCATATCGCCCGAACATTTTTTTCCATTTTTTACCACCGTTTAGGCTGCGCCACAAACCCTCAGTGCTGCAAACGAAAGCTAAATTTTCAGAATCATAATAAGTACGAATCCTAAGGGTCTTGCTAGAAGGTGAGTCAAAACCCATGACTTTTGACCAGGACGACTTTTGGGCTCTATATAGCCATATAGAACCCTCCCCTCCTGCCAAAATTGAACCTCGTCGGCTATCACCAAACAATGGGGCATGTTGCTCAAATTCTACAGGGGAGGCAGTTAATGCTTGCCATTGCGCATGTGCTGATGTGCTAGTTATGATGGACAAAACGATAGTGAATATTATTAAAATGCGCATAATAAACCTCTAATTATTTGATGAATTGACAAATTATAGTATATAAAACTCAATAAATCAAGTAAAAAATCCAACCATTATTTGGGTCTCGGGTACACGGTCTCAATCGATGGCTAAAGCGGTTCATCATCGCTTAATTTGGCAATTAGGTACGGCGGTCAATTGATCGGTAATGCACAGCTTCTTGGACGTGTGGTAATTGGATTATCTCCTCATTGGCCAGATCAGCTATTGAGCGAGCAATTTTTTTAACCTTGTGAAAAGCCCGTCCGCTAAATCCCAATTCTTCTAGCGCCTGCTTAAAAAAATCCTCTGCAGCTTTGCTCATAACGCAATATTTATCAATATCACGTACGTCCAAATCCGCATTTAGCTGATAATGTAGGTCTTTATACCTATCATTCTGGAGTTCACGACATTTCATAACTCGATCCCTAATAGCTTCTGAGTTCTCCGCTTTTGTGCAGGTATCAAAGTCATTTGGCTTAAGGGCATTTAATTGTAGGTGAATATCAATGCGGTCGAGCAATGGGCCTGATACCTTGCCCATATAATTTCTTATTTGCAAGGGCGAGCAAGAACATTCGTGATTATCATCCGTATAATAGCCACACGGACAGGGGTTCATTGCACATACCAGCATGAAGTTAGCCGGAAATGTCATAGACTGAGCCGCTCTTGATATTGTTATATGACCTTCTTCAAGAGGTTGTCGCAAGACCTCCAATGCATCGCGTCGGAATTCCGGCAATTCATCCAAAAATAATACTCCCGAATGAGCCAAACTAATTTCGCCAGGTTTGGGCACCGTTCCACCTCCAGCTAGAGCAGCATAAGACACTGAATGGTGAGGTACTCTAAAGGGTGGTGTTTGAATCAATTGTCCGCGTCGGCGCAATTGCCCCGCAACACTATGAATTTTGGTAACTTCTACAGCCTCTTTGAATTTTAAACTGGGCAATATGGACGGTATGCGCTTGGCAATCATGGTTTTACCGGACCCTGGAGGGCCTATCATGAGTGCATTGTGCCCGCCAGCTGCTGCGACTTCAATGCCGCGCTTAGCAAAGTACTGGCCTTTCACATCCGCAAAATCACTCGTATGTTCCTTAGAAGGTTGCTGAACGAATTTCCATTTTTTTTGTATTTGAATGTCAAATAATCCGATGGATTTGATAGCCTCTTCAAGCGTATGAACCGGTTGCAACATAGCATTTTGTATACAACTAGCTTCTATGCGATTAGACCACGGAAAAATGAACCGTCTTTTTTGATCAGCTGCACGAGAGGTGCGTGAAAGTGTCCCGTGGACACCCCTCACGCGTCCATCCAATGACAATTCTCCACTGAATGAACATTCAGGAATTCCCTCACACTCGATTTGGCCGCTGGCAGATAATATTCCAATTGCGATGGCCAAATCAAAAGAAGAGCCCTCCTTTTTTACATCTGCGGGGGCCAAATTCACCATTATTTTGTGATTACCCGGAAATTTGAACCCACTATTTTTTATTGCTGATCGAACACGTGCCTGGCTCTCCCTGCAAGCTGTATCAGGCAAGCCAACGATTTGAAATGAAGGCAGTCCATGGCCCACGTCAACTTCAACCTCCACAGAAACAGCATCAATCCCAATAATTCCTGACGCTTCTATTTTAGATACCATATTGATCACCACCATTGAATGCGCTAACAACGTATTCGATTTGGGCCTCTTCACCCTCACGCATGACAACGCTAATAGCATCGAATCTACAGCCGTTTATCTTGGGTGTTCCATATTCGCTAAGATAGTCAACTGCAGCACGTCTAACCTTTTGTTGTTTTGCCACAGAAATAGTTTCAAACGGATGCAAAAATGAATCAGTCGAACGTGTGCGCACTTCGACAAAAACTAACACACCCCTGTCCGTCACCACCAAATCAATTTCACCACGCTTAGAAAAATAATTACGATACATAATGCGCATGCCTTTATTCACCAAATAATCTGCCGCCAATTGCTCGCCCAATTGGCCAATTAATTTTCTAGCCTGATTTTCTAAAGATCGGTCTTTTTTAGTTAACATATACCCTCCTATATATTATGGGGCTGGATTGAACCCGGCCCCGGCCTAACCGAGATTATGCATTAGAAAATCTCCTCTCTTACAAGTAGTTGGATCGTATTGATTTGAATAACCTACCTCCGTACCAATAAGGTGCATCGGCATCTTATTCAACACACTACAAACCAATTACTTATAGAATAAATTGATTTCTAAAGCGTAATCCCGGTTTTTAATTAGTTCTGTTGCAGCGCTTCTTCCTCATAGGCTTTAAGAATCGAATCCATATATAGTTTTTTTAATGAATCGTCTGCCTCTTCAATCGTCGCTTGCCATTGACCATCAGCATTACTAATACGTGGAAAACTAGCAAAGCGTCCATTTTTACCTTCAAATACAGGGCAATTCTTAATGATCAGTGAAGCTCCAATTCTCAAATCTGCAATAGCCCGTAACTTGCCTTGATTCTCTACATGACGCAATGAAACCACACGACAATCTGTTAATTCAGTCATAACTACACTCCTTTTTTATGAGCCAACTTTTTTGGCCCTCATTAAGTAGACGTAGCAATGGACCAAATCCTTGCAAAAATAAATTCCACATTTTGTTTGATTAACTAATGTGCGGTGGCCTAGGTCTGAGTAGATATTAAATATAGCAGTCGAGAACGTCACAGCATATATCGCTGGCTGTCTGATGGTAGCTATATAATGAGGTGCTAATTACGAATTAGGACTTGGGTTGGAATTAATCTGAAGCAGTATCTTTAATTAATAGCTTGGTCATATCTATTGGTGGGATAGCGCGGCTAAAAAGAAAGCCTTGCATGATTCCGCAACCTTTATCACGCAAGAAACTCAATTGTGCCTCTGACTCAACGCCTTCTGCGATGACTTCTAGATTCATGCTATTACCCATAGAAATAATCGCTTCAGCTATAGCAGAATCATCCAAATCATCCGGTATATCACGCACAAATGATTGATCTATTTTTATTGCATCAAGAGGTAATTTTTTTAATCGACTCAAAGAAGAATAACCAGTGCCAAAATCATCTATCGAAATTCGCATGCCGTGAGCCTTAATTTGATTCATCGCAGCGATGGTCTCTTCCCAATCCTTCATAATCGTACCTTCAGTCAATTCAAACTCAATTGATTCAGAGTCAATATGTGATTCGCGTATGATTGCAATAACGCATTCGGCAAAGTTTTTTTGACGAAACTGCCTAGCTGACATATTCACGCAAACGCGTATATTTAATAAGCCCATTTCTTCCCATTCTTTAACTTGCGCGCAGACTTTGGTCAATACCCATTCACCTATGGGTACGATTAAACCGCTATCTTCAGCCAAAGGAATAAATTCCGCAGGCGAAATATTACCCAATTCAGGATGATTCCAGCGAAGCAATGCTTCCATTCCAATAATGTGATTCGTTTTAATCGAAACTTGAGGCTGATAATGTATGCGCAGTTCTTCTCTTTCGAGTGCATGACGCAATTGATTTTCTAACTTAAGCTTTCTTAGAGCCTTATCGTTCATGGTCGGAGTGTATAATTGATAATTATTACGACCCTGGTCCTTCGCTCTATTCATAGCCGTGTCGGCATTCTTTAATAGGGAATCGATATCAAAACCATCGGTTGGGTATATGCTAATACCAATGCTGCAAGTCATGAATAATTCATGCTCATCAATAAAAAAAGCCTTTTGAAATACATTGAATACTTTATCGGCAACTGCTAACGCCTGCGCCGGACGTTTGAGTCCAGTTATTAATACCAAAAATTCGTCACCTCCGTCTCTGGTGACTGTATCCGTATCATACAAAACTTCACTAATTCGACCTGCCATTGATTGTAGTAATTTATCTCCGGAAGAGTGGCCTAATGTATCATTAATGCGTTTGAAGTGATCCACGTCTATGGCCAATACCGCCAATTGTTCATGGTCATGATTGGCTGCAATAACGGCCTGGCCCAGTCGATCTAAAAACAACATGCGATTAGGCAGACCTGTTAACGAATCGTGATAAACCACGTAGTCCAATTTCTTTTTTGTCATCGTTCGATCGGTCGAATCTAATAACACCCCATCAAGCCACATTCGGCCCGAAACCCTATCTAAGGTGATTCGACCTTGTTCTCGAATCCAACGTATGCAGCCAGACTTATCTCGTATGCGATAATCAATGCCAAAAGCACAATCGTCTTGCAAGGCTTGATTGATAGCCTGTTCGCGCAGCTCCATATCATCTTCATGAACTAATTGTGTGAATGCTTGAATATCATTGTCGCTAAAATAACTCGAAGGGTAACCCGTGATATTCAAAATCTCATCCGACAAAAAGTCTGTTGACCAACCAGCATGCCGATCATATATATAATGATAAACAGCTCCGGGTATATTAGAAACTAGAGTTCTATATCTATTTTCACCTTCTTCGAGTTTTTTGTTTGTAGCAACTTGGCCGGACACATCAGAAATGAATCCAATCATCTTCTCAGATTGAGAAGTATCATCTTTAACAATTTTGGCTGAGTGCAATACATTAATAAAGTGCCCATCATTGCAACGCAAGCGGTATTCGCAATCCAATGCTTCTCCTTCATATTTAGCCTTGGCAAATGCGGCCATAACTGCTTTTTGCTCATCAGGGTGAATTAAACTAAACCATTTTTCTATACCCCCCGTAATTTCTTCAGGGTCAAAACCGGTGATTACTTCACAACTGCCGCCGAATTTGACTTCATTCGTTTTTGACGACCACTCAAACAATACTTTTCCGCTAGAATCTATAGCCATTACATAGCGCTGCTTCCAATCAATAGCGCTTTCTTCAGCGATCTTTTTATCAGTGATATCAACGGCGGAGCCTAATAATCCTAAAAAGATATTGCTAGAATCAAAAGATGGCGTGCCAGTGTCCAATATCCAATGGTATTCACCATCTTTGCACATAGCTCTGTATTCGATTTGAAAAGCGTGCTGTTCTTTAATTGACGAAGCCATCAAATCTCTGTAGCGCTCAATATCCTCAGCATAAATTCCGTCTTGCCACCAAGAACTGCTTGAATCGTTTGAATTATTACCACTAAATGCATGGCAAGCTTTATTAAAAAAAGTATACCGCCCCTGAATATTCATCTCCCACATCAAAACGGGTGACCGATTGGCAATCACTCTAAAATGCCGATTGGCTTCACTGGAAACTAATAGCGCTTGATGGCTTTTGACTCCACTTTGAATATGTTGCATAAGCGCAACTTCGGTCATTTCACTTTGTGATAAATAATTATCAGGTGCTAAATGCATCACTTCTCGCGCCGTTGAATCATTATCAACCCGTGTTAAGACAATCAAAGGTATTAAGCTGGATTCCCCTCGGATTTCTAAAGCAGTTTGCAAACTTGGGGCATGCGGTAAAGCAAAATCTAATACAATCACATCAGGAATATGATCTCGTAAATAATCAATCGCGCTAGAAACACTTTCTAGAAGAGTGACTTGGCAATTAATACCTTTTTGACGTAATAAAACACCTTGAATCCAAGTCGCTTCATCCGACTCGCTTTCGACTAGAAGAATATCAATTCTTTTTTCGTTTGAGAGATCAAATGTCATTTTTGCACAATCGATTCAATTAGTTTAGTAGGTTTAGAAAACAAATAACCCTGCCCATAAATGACACCTAAGTCAACCAATACAGCCAAATCCTCTTCGCTCTCAATACCTTCAGCTATTATTATGGCCCCACAACTATAAATCACATCAATCAAGCGTTTGCATGCATGCCGCATCTCCTCACTTCTAGCTAGACCTATGACGCACTTTTGATCAATTTTGACCGTGTGAGGCTCCAAGAGAATTAAACTTTCCAAGCAACTAGACCCAAAACCGATATCATCAATCGCAATTTGTATTCCCGCTTGCTTTAATTGACGTACAGGTTTAACCAAATGAGTTGGCTCACCAATAATTTGTTGTTCTGATATTTCTATACAATATTTTGCATTATTATTACCGGACTGAATTTCATCAATTATTTGTTGAGTTGGTACTTCGATTAATGTTGATGGAAATAAATTCACATGCACGGTCGTATTATCTGCCACTAAGTGACTGGCATTAATGCATGTCTTAAGACAGAGCTTGTCAATGAACGTCAATACGCGGGACTCCATAGCTAAGCGAAAAAAATCTTTAGGAAGACGGTAGCACTCATCATTAAGACGTGATAACAACTCATGCCCCTGCACCGCACGATCCTTAAGCGATACTATTTCCTGCTGCACAACATAGAATAAATTATCCGCACTATCGTCACGCAGCATGCTGGCTAATACTTGGCTAGCATCACTTTGTTTCACGCCAATTTTATCGCGATAGACAACTGTATTTTTGCCCGCTTCCTTACCCTGGTTTAGCGCAACGTATGAACGCTCTATCAACTCCTCCAAAGAAGTTGAGTGTGCTTGGATAGAGACCATACCTATACTAGTCGTGACATTAATGGCTTTACCGGCTGACATTCCGACAACCATTTTTGAAATATCCAATCTCATTCGCTCGGCTATAGCCAAAGACTCGTCGTCAGTTACTTGATGGAGTAATATCATGAATTCATCACCACCTATGCGGCCGATAATACATTTTTCCTCAAGCATTTCACGCAATTTTTCTCCGACGCGCTTAATGACAATGTCACCTATCACATAACCAAACGTGTGATTAACCTGTTTAAAATTATCCAGATCCAAAAGAAGTGCAAAAGATTTTTTGCTATCCGGCTTGATATCCGCGACTATTTCACAAATAGCCTTATCCAGACCGCGTCGGTTTTTTAGGCCCGTTAAATAGTCTTGTGTTGATAAACGTGTCAGTTCTTCATTGGCTTTGGATAATTTCCAGCGCTGTTTCAGTTGTATCTCTTCGGCCTTGCGACGCGCTGTGATATCAGTTGAAAAGACGATTACGCCAATCACTTCACCATCTGCATTAATATTGGGAATCTTATCCGTGCACACCCAGCACCGCTCCCCATCTTTTTTTTGATAAGGTTCGACGATATTAAACTTAGGCTTACCGCTTTGGATCACTTCCAAATCATCTTTATGATATTTTTCTGCATCGATTGGATACAAATCAGCCGTATCCTTATTGCACACTTCTTCTACAGTTAAACCCATAGATTCAGCAGCCGGCTTATTCGCCCTAACTATTCGATTGTGTTTGTCTTTATACCAGATCATAGCCGGAACCGAATTAAATATCATATCCAAATCTTCAGCTTGTTTACGAATGCGCTTGGATTGTTTAAAAATAACCAAATTGTTAAATCTAGCTTTTTGTTCCATAGATTTATAAATGGCGAGTACTATTGCTATTAGACAGATGATAAAAATTGTCAGAGAACGACCGACGACGATTTCATTTATGGGGTGAGTTGCGGAAGCTGCTACGCCACCAAGGATCACAAAGAATGAGGGCAGTGCTGCATATATGGCGCAATTTCTTTTGCGCGTCGACCGCAAACCGATCAAAACGACTAGGGTGTAAGGAATTAAGCTAGATGACTCGAAAGGTGTGTGTGAATCAATAGCAAATAATATAGATGTGCTTAGAAAAGCTGTCCAAAAGAAGGAGTTGCTGCGAAACTTTGAAATAACCAAATGCATATTAAGCTCCCTTTGCTAATGAAAAAATACAACCATCAACCCTAACTTGGGTACATTATACACTTTTTTAATAAGGAAGTTAATAAAATATTCAATAATGTTATGAGTTAAATAAATAAGTAGTGCTATGCATAATTAGCTAAAAATCACATATCAATGCCCAAATCGATACACAATGCGGCTTATTTAGATTTGAACATTAATACGTGGCTTCGTTCGTGGCTATACTATATAGTTTACACTATATAAAGGAAGTCGGTTGACCTGTGGCCGCGAGAACACTACCCCATAAGTATCCGCTCGGATTCACTCGCTTGCGACCTTGGGAGATGAGGGCCATGGGTAAATTAACATAAAATCCATGCAGCCTACCTATAACAACTTTGGTTCTACCGCTCATGGCTGCATGAACTGCGTTTTCGGCCAGAATCAAACAATATAAAGAATCTTGTGGAGTCGCGACTACTCCGCGAATGATATAGCTAGGGTCAATATACTTAATATTCACCTCCATACCAACCGACTCAGCATATGCATTCATTTTCTGTTTTAAAAAGACACCTATATCACCCAATACTTTATTTCCAGATGCATCATGCCCCATTTCTGCGTCCATTAAGTCCTGGCCAGCACCTTCAGCCACAACAATAACAGCATGACTTTTTTTGCGCAAACGTTCAAATATAACAGGCAGCAGACCGCTCTGGCCGTGCAGCTTGAACAAAACTTCTGGAATCAAGACATAATTTGCATCATTCATGGCAAGGGCGGCATGGCAGGCTATAAAACCAGAATGCCTACCCATAAGCTTCACAATACCAACTCCATTGGGGTTACCCCTAGCTTCATTGTGCGCGCAAGTGATAGCCTTAACACCTTCAGAAAATGCCGTCTCAAAACCAAAGCTTTTATCCATATACGGAATATCATTATCAATTGTTTTGGGAACGCCAACGACAGACAATTCAATCTTTTGAGCTATAGCTAATTCAGCGATTTCATGGGCCGCGCGTTGAGTGCCATCACCACCAATGACGAATAACGTGTTCACGCCCCACCTACAAAGCGTATTCAATATTTCTTGTGAATCTTGCTTGCCTCGTGACGACGACAGTATTGAACCACCGGATCGATGTATGGGACTCACGAGTTCGGGAGTTAAATTAATGCGCTTATGTCCATAAGATTCGATGAATCCTTGAAACCCATATGGCACACCATAGATATCTTTGACACCATAACGATAAAATAAAGTCATCACCAAACCGCGCACAACATCATTAATTCCAGGACACAATCCACCGCAAGTCACAATGGCAGCCTTAGTCTCATTGGCGTCAAAATAGATTTTCTGGCGAGGTCCCGCTAACTCCAAAACTGCATCGGTATGAAATGCTTGATCCTCTTCGTCCCGGTGAATATTGCAAGGATCAAAAATAACACCGCCATCATCACGCACAAATCGAACGGGAGCCCGATGATCGTTGCTATGAGCTATTAGTGGGGATTCTACGGTGCATGAGCCTAATGTCTTAGGCTTAAGTTCTGCTGAGTCTATAGGTAATTTGGGCATGACGCATTATACTCGATCAATCTTCTAGCTTGTAAAAAACTATGTTTAGCCATTCTGAGACTTGATTTTGTCATAGGCTTCTTGAATTTCTTGGAACTTGGTCTTAGCAAATGTATGAAACTCATCTGGCAAACCTTTGGACATTAATTTGTCGGGATGATACTCAGTGGCGAGTTTACGGTAAGCTTGTTTAACTTCATCCATAGAAGCATTTGCGTCACAGCCGAGAATGGCATAATAACGCTGAGTATTAGGAATATACTTTTCTTTTAAATGTCTAAATTCATCTGCATGCATTCCAAATAGTTGCTGCGCTTCATTCAATAATTTCTCTTCTTCCGGATGCAAGACTTTATCAGCCATAGCTACAATCAGCAGCATCTCCATCATCGAATGCATTAATTGTGGTTGTGCTGCAAAACTTTTGTGGAATTGCTGTGCAAACTCCCCAAACGTAGCCGTTGAGTGCATTGCTTCATAAAAAACCTTTTTTCCAAAGTTTTGTGCAGCTGCATTCATTCGTAATTGGTTTTTCATAAAGCCTTCAACAGTTGTTATTTCCTCAGGGCTCACTTCACCATCAGATGAAACCATTTTGGCAAGCATCGAAAATACCGCCACAAAAAATGTGACTTGTAATTGTTGCCCCGGTCCAGACTGACGCGAAGGTGAATTGCCACTCATTCCCGCCAATACCGTACCCAATACAGCGCCCAAAGGCCCACCAAGCACAAAACCTATACTTCCACCAATCAATTGACGCATAAAACTCATCTTTTATCTCCCTCCATAAAAACACTCACCATCATAACCATAAAACGCCACTCCGTCACCATGAGGAGGCGCTAATAAAATATATTGTGC
Source organism: Candidatus Omnitrophota bacterium (assembly GCA_047639455.1). Taxonomy (GTDB): domain Bacteria; phylum Omnitrophota; class Gorgyraeia; order 2-02-FULL-51-18; family JAGOUK01; genus JBLINS01. Next base: position 6,699 of record JBLINS010000012.1, on the reverse strand, counting down.
CAACGTGACGCTCTCAGCAGAAATAGGCTTTCTAAGCTTAATAAGCTAAGTTCAATATGCCTATTAAGTCCAAATAGTATTATTTGGCAAAATCGGACATAAATTGCACATAACCCTCGGCTTCAAGATCCTTCACAGGTACGAAGCGTAATGACGCCGAATTAATGCAATACCGCAAACCCGTTGTCTCTTGTGGCCCGTCATCAAAAACATGGCCCAAATGCGAATCGCCCTCAGCGCTTCTCACCTCGGTGCGTGAACCCCATAAACGTTTATCAACTTTATCAAGAACATTATCTTTCTTAATAGGCTTATCAAAACTAGGCCAGCCTGTACCTGATTCAAATTTGTCCTTAGAACTAAACAAGGGCTCGCCAGAGACAATATCAACGTATATGCCCTCGGCCTTATTATCCCAATACTCATTTTTAAAAGGTGGCTCAGTACCCTCTTCTTGCGTGACCTTGTATTGCAAAGGTGTTAATTTATTTTTCAAGTCTATCTTTTTCATTGATTCGCCTTTCGCTATCTTTTTTTTATTCCAAATTTTGTTGATGAATTTGTCTCGTCCAGAAAACTTGCGGTAAGAATGATAACGAAGCGGGCTTTTTTTATAAAAATCCTGATGATAGTCTTCAGCTGCATAAAACGGCGTTGCTTTAAGAATGGGAGTCACTATAGGTTTATCAAAACGACCTGTGCGATTCAGTCTTTCTTTAGAAATCTCAGCATGCGTCTTTTGTATATTACTGGCATAAAAAATGGCACTTCGATATTGTTTGCCCCTATCCACAAATTGACCAGCATCGTCGGTGGGATTAATTTTTTTCCAAAACACATCCAACAAATCACTATAACTGATTTGCACAGGATCAAAAACAACTTTAACCGTCTCATAATGACCCGTCTTGCCTGCAGAGACTTGTTTATAAGTTGGGCTCAACTCCACACCACCCATATACCCAGAAACCACCTCTTGCACCCCGCCCACCTTCTCCAAGTCGGCCTCAACACACCAAAAACAACCCCCAGCCAAATAAGCCTCTTCAGCATAACTCAAAGAGCCAAATGCGATAATGCCCACAAAGAGGGCTATAAACAACCGTGAATTGAACATCCGCACAGTATAACTCATCTCAGTGACTCCGTCATTGCCCACTTTTAGCCAGATAGCTAAAGTCAGACGAAGTCAGATTATTGAGAGTCAACGTTTCAATAGGGCTCAAAAGATGATAATATATTGGACTTAAGTTCATATCAATGGGCGCCCGTAGCTCAGTTGGATAGAGCATCTGCCTTCTAAGCAGAGGGTCACAGGTTCAATTCCTGTCGGGCGTACCAACTATTTGTAAACCGCCAGGATTTAGGGTGCCTTGTGAGGCACCCGTTGGCAAAAGTATGCTTCTATTCGGCGCACGCCAACTGTCGGGCGTACCAACTACATCTTATCTACTTCTAAATATGCCTTAGTGATAAAATATTAGTTAACACAGGAGCTATTGAGTGTTGAAAAAAATTCTGATTATAATAAGTTTAAGCATTGCCATTGGATTTATTGCTGCGGGCATACTGTCACGCAAGGTGCCTGGCATTGTGGTTGATATTCTCGAAAAACAATTAGGTAAGGATATTTCGATTGGAGACATCCAATACGACTTCCCGCTCAATTTGGTTATTCAAGATTTTGTTGTTAGTGATCCAGGTAAAGAGGCTGGTGCGAATTTATTTTCGGTCCAAAAAATGGATGTACGATTAAGTCCTAGAGCCTTATTTAAAAAACGGATTGTAGTTGAATCTGCCATTTTTTCTAAACCTGTTATATTGATTAGACATTTTCACACCCACATTGAACACGCATTAACCCCAGTAACAAAAAATATCCAAACACCGCTTAGTAATGACTCTACTTCTATGGCCAATGAACTTTCTGCTGAAACAGACGCATCAACCACGGCCGCTCTACCTATAGAAATTCAACATTTAAAAATCGATTCCGGTGTGATTCGGTATGTCGACTATGCGATTGATTTAAAGGGATTCGTGATCTCCCTTAACGATATTAATCTAAGTGCCTCGAATTATATATCAGATAAACCAGACCAAGCCATACAGTACAAAATAACTGCCACACTTGATCAAGGTCGCCAAACACCCGGAGCTACAATTAAAGCTGATGGATCATTTCGATTATCCAATTATGACGCTAATTCCAATGCGGGAATCAAAGGTTTGTGGCTACCCTACTTTGAACCATATTACAGAAGAATTACGCCCTCTCGAATTGATGACGGAGAAATCGAGATTCAATCCACAACAACTGTTGAGAATCATAACTTAATCAGTAATGCGCGCGTTAATATCCGCCGTCTCAAATTTGGTCAATTAGAACAAGGGGACCAAATTCTCGGGTTTGAAGCATCATCTATTTTTGAAATTTTGCGAGACAATGCAGGTCAAATAGCTTTGGATTTAATACTCAGATGGGATATGAACGATATTAATACATCTTTTGAAGACGCGCTCAGGAAGAGCATTCGACATTCAATCAAATCCACATTCGTCCTTAACCTCGAAACAGTTGTGAGTAATACGTTGAATAAATTAGTGAGTCAAGGTCCCGACTATGTCAAAAAAGATTGGAAAAATATCCTCGGTGACGACAGTGTTCAAGACATCCTTGGCCAATTCCTCAAAAATATTGAATAAATTCGGGTAACATTCACCCAAAAAAGCACAAATTAGGTCAATTCTCCATTTCCTTAGATGACATTGTATACAAGCGACGAATTTGATACACTTGGGTCTCTGATTTTCTGCACAAAGTCGCTTCCCTAAGGGCTTTGTGGCGGGTTTCGTTTAAAAAAATGGTTTATGGTGGGCGTAGTTCAGTTGGTAGAACGCTAGATTGTGGCTCTGGAGGCCGCGGGTTCAAGTCCCGTCGTTCACCCCATTTTTCGTGATTTCTGACTCTGGCTTCGGCTAATATCAAAATTTCGCTCCTTACGTATTTCCATATACGTGGCGGAGCGTAATTTTGATATTAGCCTCGCCAGAGGCAGAACTTACGAAAAATTATTTTCGGGTTAGCTTCATGCTAACCCGGCTCTAGTTTCGCTAGCACGAAAATTCCACTCCTTACGTATTTCCATATACGCGGCGGAGTGTAATTTTGGCACTAGCCTCGCCAAAGACAGAACTTACGAAAAATAGTTTTCGGGTTAGCTTCATGCTAACCCGGCTCGGGCTTCACCCGCCCAATGGTTTCTCTTGGAGGGTGTCTAATTACGTGTGTCTAAAAATCAAAAATCAAGACCACTTGATGATGGCTGCTTTGAGTCGCTCTAGCTGAATCGGTTTTGCGATAAAATCATTCATGCCCGCCGATTCACTGGCTTCTTTATCCTCTTTCAGGACAGCCGCTGTTAACGCAATAATGGGAATAACCGAATTGGTTTTACGAATCTCTCTGGTGGCTTCAAGGCCTCCCATAATAGGCATCTGAAGGTCCATAAGAACCAATCCATAATGGCCGTTATTCCTCATTTTATCTACGGCCTCTTTGCCATTATTGGCTATTTCATATTCACAGTTCAAACTGCTTAGCAGAGCCTTAATCAATTCCTGATTGATAATATTATCTTCGGCAACAAGAATCTTAGTGCCTTTAAGTACTTGTTCTGATAAATGCCGATTCACTATTTGGCCATGCGTACGCCCATCACCCATCATGGTTGCAAGGACTTGAAGAAAATCCTGTTTCATAACGGGCTTCGGCAAGTAGGCGTCAATACCTGCATCTTTAGCCTTTTGTGCGGTTCCTGGAACGGCATCTGAAGTCACGCACATGAGCTTAATACGTGAAAAACTCTCTTTTTGTTTGATTATTTTCGCAAAGGAATACCCGTCCATGCCGGGCATCATAATATCCAAAAGAATGATATCGGGTAATGCGTCACATTTATCCAGCCAACTGAGGGCATCACATGCTGAAGTTTTATCACCCAACACGGTCATGCCTAATTCTTCAGAAAAGCTACGAAGAAGGGCTCGTGAATGCTCATTGTCGTCTAAAATGAAAACTGTTTTACCTTTAAGACCTTTAGCATCTACCGGATTTATTAGTTGATCATAATCTTTGTCTGCATCTTTTAATTTTACCTTAAAGATAAATTCACTACCTTTGTCTAACTTAGACTCCACGCGGATGCTACCGCCCATCAATTCTATCAATGACTTTGCAATGGCAAGCCCTAGTCCTGTCCCGCCAAACTTGCGCGTCGTTGACTCATCTGCTTGACTAAAAGATCCAAAAATATGATCTTTTTGATCCTCTGGAATGCCTATGCCAGTGTCCTTGATCGTAATGGTTAATGACCTCTCACCATTAGAATTACCCTTGGCATCTTCCTCCACAATAATTCCCACAGAACCCTTTTCGGTGAACTTGACAGAATTACCCATGAAGTTTAAAAGGATTTGTCTCATCGCTGTGGGATCGCCATGAAGGCTTTTGGGTAGATTTTTTGGGTATTTCCAATAAAGCTCTATTTGAGTGCTTTCTTTTAGCTTTGTGGAGGTAATGGCAATAGTATCTTCGATCAAACGTTCAAAATTAAAATCAATCGATTCTAATACTCTGCCCTCAGCTTCAATCTTAGATATATCTAGAATATCATTGATGATTTCGAGCAAACCGTGTCCGCTTGAAACAATAATCCGCAATTGCCTTTTCTGAGCAGGGTCAAGATCGCTGTTTTCTAAAAGTTGTGAAAAACCAATAATGGCATTTAGTGGCGTCCGAATTTCATGGGACATATTGGCAAGAAACTGACTCTTTGTCTTGCTAGCATTTATTGCTTCATTGGCAGATTGTTTGGCTCTGATCTCAGCTTCTCTCGTCTGTCGTTCCAGCCTCTCAGCCGTTTCTTTTTCTTCTCGCAAGGCTTCCATGTACGAAGAAAATGCGATGTGCATGCGTCGACCAAAAAATATGATGCAAATAACAGCAATGGCAACAAAAAAAGCAAACACCCATTCGATTTTTTGTTTTTCTTTTAATATCACCAATTGATTTTCCATGATGTGATGTGTGTAAGTTTGTAATTCCTTCTCAATACTTGCTAATTCACCCATACCAAATGCTTGCTTTTGATCCATCAAAGCCATAAACCCCGTTGCTTCTAGTTCCAATTCACGCTTATTGTCTTCATGGGCACTTTCTGCTCCCATTAATCTAAAAACATTACGAGCGGCGTCCGTCATAAGAACTACTTTTTCTGAGAATGCAGTTACATCAACATCGTAATTGGGAGAATCTTTCATTAAATTGGTGAGTATGTTGTGAGATTCATTAAAGCCGTTTTCATACTTCGGCACATCTCTATCGCCAAAGACATCGTTGCCATAGGAGTTCAGGTCCAGCAATTGACTCCGCATTGAAGCAATCCATTCTTGTTTATGCGTGATAGCTTTGCTTTCATTAACTAGATTTTTAAAGGATCCAAGGGTCCCATGCTGTAAATATAAACTAGCCAATATGATAACTACATCCAAAGCGGCAAATAAAAAATACATGTGGTACCAACGAAACCCACCCTTTTTATGCTCTAATTCTTTTTTGAGATTAAGTTTAGCAACCATTTTAATTATCCTTATTTTTCATTAGAAGCTAATTTCGAATCTTAGCAGGTTAACTATCGCATTGCGGACGCCTTCAGCGGCTCCGGGATTTTGTACAATTTGAATCGAAGGCTGAATGACCATCCATGGCGTTACTTGGGTTCTATATGTCACTTCAGTCGTCATTTCTGCATCGTCTCTGTCTTCCAATGCCCCTCTAACACCCCACCAATCTTTAGAAACCATATCGTAGCTCTGTTCAACAAATTCCCATGCCGTTGCCATTGAGTCGTCATCCCTATGCTGAGCATGAACCGTTTGGACGGGTACTGTACTCGCAAAAGCAGGAACCACCGTCAAGATGACTACAATGATGAAAATGATTAGCCACAATATTTTTGCGATTGCGTGGTCCCTACTATAGGGTTTTCAAAATACATAAATTCCCTTGAACGGTCGTCATCACCTGACCTCATCTAGCTTATTGCACTGTCTCGACCTCAAAACGCCGCACAGCCCCACTTGCTGTAAGGTATGCGTCTATATTTTTAACCATTATCATAAAAAATCTTCCTGATGCTATTGAATACTATATCATTATTACATATAAATTAATAGAATAACTTACTTATGTTAAGTAATGTATGCCATATAAATCAAAATAAATCAAGGGCAGGGTATAATAGTTTGATAAGCGACAAAAATGCTCGATATTTTCTAAAAGGTTATGAAATGGGGGAGTTTGCCCCGGCATTTACAAAAATGTAAAAGTAAAAAAACAGCAACCCCAGAAAAGGACCAATTATTTGAACCAATCTATGATAGGCGGGTGTCGGATGCCGGTCTGGCGAGTAATTTCTTTTTTAAGCAAATGTAGAATGCAATATTCGCTTAAACTGTCTGCAGGCAGGTTCTAACATCGTCCAGCCAGCGACCCCATTTTTCGCGATTTCTGACTCTGGCTTCGGCTAGCACCAAAATTCCACTCCTTACGTATTTCCATATACGTGGCGGAGTGTAATTTTGGCACTAGCCTCGCCAGAGACAGAACTTACGAAAAATCTTTTTCGAGTTAGCCGC
>JBLINS010000011.1:0-46023 GCA_047639455.1 Candidatus Omnitrophota bacterium | reverse complement strand
AATTTTTGCATACGCAATTCTCTTTGTGCGTGATCATCTTTTTCGGCTACATCCGACAAATTCTCTAAAAGTAAATCTATTTTGGCCTGAGCGCCATTAAATTCTGCTTGCGTGACAAGCTGCATGATGTCTTCTTTGGCTTTTTCCGTTTCATCAAAAAGTGCGTCTATTTGTATTTGACGATCATGTTTTTGTTCTAATTCACTAATAAATTGTGATAATTTTTGCGCTTCACTTTTGGCCTCTGCGGTTCTTTGGTTGGATAAGTGCATTTTAATTACGCCAAATCGTTTGCGTACATTCTCATTTAAACCTTGCTCCTTTTGTCTAAACTTAATAGATTCCCATAGCTCCTTAGCACGCCAATTAGATGCGTCAACCACCAACACTTTAGTCAATTCATTAAAGGCTTGATCGTAAAGTCCACTATCTCGATAATTTGCGGCCTTTAAAAAATGTACTTGAATTTGTTTGATACGCGCATTCTCAACAATATTTTGACGATTCTTTTTGGCCTGTAACTCTTGCTTTTGAACGGCTTCAAGAATCAAGTTCTGATGAGCGTTACTTCTTTGTGCATGAACCAAATCAATAGAAGTAAAAACTAGGAGGGGCGTTAGTAGCAATAGTAAAGTGAAAGGAGGTCTAATATGCATCGTTTAATGCTCGCTAAGGACTAATGCAACCCGGACTCATCCAGCTCCAAAGTCATACCTTCCCCAACCATTGCTATTTCAGCATCCAAATAACCTGGAGCAGCTTTAGCTATAGATACTGTTTCATGAATTTCATCTAATTCTAATTTTATCACCAAAGTGCTTCCATACCAAACATCATATTGCATACCCCGCATAGCCCCATCAATACTCCCCACACCAATAGCAACCAAAGCATTAGGTATATCAACGGTTAGGATATCTGCGCGTAAATGGTTCGTATCAATGGGCTGAATTTTCTGTTCTGGAATTCTAGGTGCCGGTTCCCTAGCTAATTTAAGGCTTGAATTCAACTCCTCAATACTGGCTTCTAGAGATGAGATTAATGAGACTACACTCCACTGCTCTAAAATAGCTATGCCATGCTTATTTTGCGCGCCTGAATCAATTGGTTTTTGACGCTCAGTTTGCAATGCGGATTGGGTTTCCTCTAGCTCTAAGTCTTTCGCCTTTAGCTGACTGTACAATTTATTTTGCTCAACCCTTAAATTACTTATTAATTGCTCGCTACTCAGAACCATTTTTTTGTAGAGACCTAGATTTTGCTGCATGAAAAAGATAAATACGCCGCAAATAATCAATCCTATTGGCGTGATAGTGAGGAGGATGTTAACCAAGTTTATGCCTTCAGGTCTTTTATTTGGCATTATTGATTCATCTTTTTGAGATTGAGTCTGTTTACTACCAACCAAAGTCGCATTTGACATTCAACTTCCTCTGCAATGATAAATTTAGGTTAAAAATAAACTATCTTTGACTATTACATCAACATTCAAATCAAAACTAACTTCTTACAAGCATTTTAATATAATTCTAAGTATACGTCAAGGTTGAGCATGCCAAGCAAAATTAAACTGTCCCATTCTATAAGTTGACAGTGACCGTCATTCCATTCTCCTTTGCCGTTTTGTCATTACTGCTCAGGAACCTGTGAATTTTAGGTGCTATTGGCTTCTTTCTGTAAATTAATTCTTTTTTTAGAAGCGCACGTAAAACGAGAGGTTTCCTAGGCTATTATTGGAAGCTTATTATCGCACCCACCCACGAAAGGAAACCATAAGAAGAATGCTACATGGGCCCCACTGACTCCCTGCCTGCCGGCAGGCAGGGGCCCGTTCGTGGATAAGGCCCCTTATTCGGCGCCCACTCACCAATATCGTTCGATATGGATTTGACCGGGGTTGCGAGGAGTGGCTTCTTGGTAGTTGGATGAGGTGAGTTCTTGTTCCATGGTGTCTACCATGGCGGGGCTGCCGCATAGAAAGATATGTGTATTTTGGGGTGTCAAAGTAGTATTCCAAGCTTTTGAGAGAGTATCATCTTTCCATATGGCTTGAACATAACCTGTGCGGCCTGCATAAGGCTCGGTTTCATTTTGAGGGCGGCTAATGGTGGGCTCATAACGAAATAATGGATTTGCTGTTTGCAGCGCTTCTAATTCGTCTTTATAGCCTAGGTCCGCTGCCTGTTTGACGCCATGCAATATGGCCACGCCTGGACGCTTAGGATTCATAATGTCAGACCGCATCATACTAATATAAGGGCCCAATCCTGTGCCTGTTCCAATCAAAACGACATAGGCATCATCCGGCACACCTTCTAATGTCAGTCTACCCAAAATTTTTGGGGCAACCCATATTCCATCACCTACTTTTAAATCAAATAAACATGGCGTGAAACTACCCGTTGGAACCATGGTGATATAAAATTCCAAATAGTCTTTTTGCCTCGAAGATGACGATAAAGAATAAGTGCGGTTAAGAAGTCGATTAAGGTTTTCTTCTTTTATTGGCGCTTCAGCAAGTGTATTGCGAGACGCTGTGGGCGGCAAGCCAATGGCGCAATATTGCCCTGATTTATAATCTGGTATTTCCCATCCATCTGGTTCCACCTGAATAATCATCAAACGTGGATTCACAGTTATTATTTTTCTAATATGGGCATTCAGCTCAGGCATGGACATGATCATTTTCCTCTGGGATAAGATGGATAGTATTCAAAAAAGCTGTAAAAGCAGCTTGATTCGATTCAACCAATTCTGATTGACCTATTAATTTAAAAAAATAATCCGTATTAGCAAATGTCAGCATAGCAATAATCGAACTGCGTGCGGATGTAATAGCGCCATCTGGATTTGCTGATTGAATTGTGATTGTTCTAAAATCCAATTCATTCACGGTTATCTCAACCACTTGCTCCATAATTTGTGCCTGGGCAATAGGCTCAAGACCCAATTGTCCGCGCCATCGATTGATATTATCTATTAAAGTCCCGGACGGTGTGGGTAGAGCAATAACACTCACCTCAGCACTTGCGCCCCCCTCACCCTGGATTGTGTAACTATACAATCGCATTCCAGAAGCCTCTTTTTCTGCCCACGTCTTTGGAGCTTGTAAGTGTAGAGTGTAGGCTGTGGGTAGTATTTGATTAGGTAAAGGTGCGCTAATTTCTTTGGGTATGGAATAAACTTCGATTGGCTCTTGACGTTGCAAATAGGTGAGGATTAGAACGCCCAATACAAATACGATTATTAGAACAAGGGCTTTGGGCTGTTTGCTAAAATCTTTCATTAATGTGCATGGTCATGGTGATTGTGCTTGTCGTCATGGTCATGAGGCTTTTTTTCTGAATTCATATTCACAAAACATAATGGCAAAACCATATCACCCACCAAACACGGAAAGGCCAATGCAAAAAACAAAGTGCATGCTATAGCAATCAAAGCTATTGCATTGATATCCGAAATGTGGCCCAGCATGTATATGGTTGAAGCAGCGGTTGATATTAACAAATGTACTAAGTGAAAACTGCGGTTGCAATGATCAAAGAATTTTATACCCAACAAACCCAAACTAATCCCAGCCAAAACAAAAAAAGTAATCGTAGCCGGATGCTCTAAAGCACATAAATGGATATGATATGCATACCCAAATGACTTGAGACCAACTATCGGAAGTAATACATCGCTAAAGGCACATAAAATCACAGCACTAAAGAAAGCCACTATAACAGCTTTAAAAGTCGAGTCGTGATGTGCTCTAAAAATAGCCGCACTCGCCGCCCCGCTGAAGAATACGTGAGTAAAATGGGCCATGTGGAATTCGTGGATGCCCCATGTGGAGCCAAAGACCTTAATCGAAGTTATTGCGAGTAATACACCAAGAACTACACCTGAAAAGGTATAGGGTAGGTGGTTGATGAATTCTTCTTTGACATGGACCTTAAATTCATCCCATCTAGCTTTTGAATCGCTCAAAATTTCTTTCTCGGTTATCGAACTAATTTGTTCTCAGGATTATTGGGGGCTTCTTTGACATCGCGCATTTCTGCTTCTGGGTTCTTCGAAAATTCAGGTGCCAAATCAGCATTGATTTTGGCAAATTCTTCATTTTCAGAAGTTGCAGAGACAATTGAATCGACTGGGCATTCGGGCAAACACACACCACAGTCAATGCAAGATTCAGGATCTATAACCATAAAAATTTTGCCTTGGTATTCACCGGGGTGAATACTTGAAACTGGGCAAACAGCAGCACATGCAGCATATCTTTCACCTAAACATTTTTCTGTAATAACATGTGCCATACAATTCTCCTAATATTCTGTAACTAATCAAGTGGTGTCATTATCATAAGCCCGTTTAGTGAGAAAACCTCTCAGGCTAATACGAGATCACTTCGCTAGTGCCCACAATGACGGTGTCTATAATTGCAATATTTTGTAGTAGTTTAACGTTTATTTCTTAATTTTCCAAGGGATTCCTATAGACTCTATCAAACTCTCTTTTTTGTTCACTTCTTCGGCGGCTGGAGGCAAAGCTGAATCACTCTCGTCGATAACTGGCTCCAACTCTTCTTGAATCACTTCAGCTGCCTCGTTTTCGTCTTCCTCAATGACTTCAGAAACACTAACATCATCCTCACTGAATAAACCTGGTTCTTCTTTAGCTATGTCTTTGCTTTTATTCAACTTAGCGTTATTATTTTGATTAATGGTATTAGCCTGACCATCCTCATTAATCTTAATATGTTCAATTTCAAAATGAATATGCACCTTAGGGAATTCGAAAGTTTTGTCTAATTCTTCTTTTAAATGTTGTCGAATGTAATCAGCTTCTTGACTCAAGACAATATCGCCCATAAAGCTCAATTTTACATTCAGCGTAATACCATTGTGCTTTTTTTTGATTCGAATCCGGTAAGTTTCAATATTTCTATGCAAATCCAATAAAGCCGCAATGAACTCCCTTACAGCAATAACTCGAATTAAGGTCACCTCGCCACGTGTGCTAATGCGAATATTCTTAGCATTGGACAATTCGCCAAAATGCTTACTCAATCCCCACAAACCCAGACCAAGTAATAATAATATAGAGCTAATTAGCTCATCCACATAGGGCAAATTCATAAGCAATGGCTCTGTATATTGAATGATTTGGCTAGAATCGAGCCAATGCAAACTCAAAGCGGTACAAATAAAAGCTAAGCTGGCATAAGCAATGGTTAGTAAAAATAATATGCTTTGAATAAGGATTTGTTTCATTTTAAAGTCAACTTTATCTTTCGGTTTATAAACTCAATAGTAAATGCCGACAGGGTGACGGCAAATGCAAAGCGCCAGTTTCAGCTTCTAAACATTCTATGTCTTTTATAGCCACGTCTTTTAGCTCTTCCCTCAAAGCCGCAGCCTTTTCACCTGTAGCGAATTTTAATTTAGCGCCCAAACTCATGATTTTTGACATAGTTCCCATAGACATATGTGCGCATATGCGCTCAATATCTTCTGCTAGACATTTGTCTATATCTATACACTTTAAGGCCTTAGCACAAACTGAATCCGGCTCCAAACGTTGCATGCTTTGGCGTGCCTGAGATTCAATTAATTGGGACATTTTTTTTCTTATCGGATTTATCATGGCGTATTTGCTGCGTATTATACACTCAGCTACGTTGCATTGACAATACATGTCTGTACATTTAGCGTCGCTGGGCTAAGCGCAGAGAGGCATACCGACAAACCCTCGTCGCGGACATGAAGCTCGATAAAAGCAGCTCCATATTCTTGAGGGAGACTAAAACGGCATTAGCTTGTGTGATTGAATAGTTAACAAGACTATTAATTAGTATTAATTATGTTATACTATTCAGGTTTATTACTGTTTATTATTATATAATATCTTTTAACATCAAACTCTAATCTATTATGCCTAAAAAGAAGCTTTCTAATAGCGTTTATTCAAGCCTTAAGGTCGGGTCAAATGGTTTTGCCAAAAGTAGCTTAGGCAGCCAACGCACGGCTAAGAAAAAAGTCGTCAAGACCAAGAGTGTTGCCCCTAAAAAAAAGGCCCCGCCCAAACCAAAAGTTAAAGTTGTTAATAGGCTTAAGTCCATTGCGCCAGTAGCCACCAAAAATAAAACGGTCAAAAAAACTCCAGCCCGTAAAAAGATGCTTCCGAAACCCATTTTAAATTATGTACTATATTCATCAAATAGAATTGAATCGGAATTGCGGGCCGAATTGAAAGATATTCCAATGGCCACAAATAAGCGCTTAGACAATGATTTTGGCGAAGATTTTGATTATTTAATCAATGATATGGATGCGTTTCGTAGCCCAATCCTGGACCATGATATTCGCTATAATTTGGGGATGGCGGCTATAGAAATAGCCACACTTGCATTCGCTATTTGTTTTGTATTGCTAAATAGCTTATAGGGTATCGCTAATCTTTATAGCGATCTAATATGAGGCCAATCTTTTTCTGCACTTGATCCTTGATTTCGTGATCATCTAATAAGCCACCCAGAATTTTTTCATGTTCTTCAGCCATTTCAATAATATCTAATTGCATTTGTTGATTTTCTTGTTGCAAACGATATTTCTCTATAGCATGTTTGAGTGGGAACAGGACCTTGTCCTTGCTGTCAATGGGTTTGAGAATATAATCAAAGGCGCCTTCTCGAACAGCTTCCTGGCAGGTCTCAAGTGTGCCAAAACCAGTTAAGAATATTAAAGGCAGATCTTCTTCCATTCGACTCACATAACGCAAGACATCAACGCCTGATTTGCCGGGCATTTTTAAATCGCATAAAACCGTTTCAATTTCGGCCTTACCTTCCAATATTTCTACAGCCGCTTCATAACCATCAGCTGTATAAACCTTAAAGCCACTAGCCTCTAACAATTCACCCAAGGCATCACGAATAGCCTCTTCATCATCTACGCAAAGTATTGTACCTTCATCCATTTTTTGTGCCATTATAATCACCCCTCTTTTCATTAGAATTATTAATTAATAAAATATCATTCAAAGCATTTTCTACTCTTCTTGAATCACTTAATACAAGTTTTAAATCGCCGTTTGATTGTTTTGGTATAGCGATATAGAAATATTTGCAATCATGGCTCAACGTTGCAAAACCCATTATCCCATTATGTGCCTCCACTATGCCCTGGCAAACGTGCAGGCCTAGACCTGTGCCTTTGTCCGGACCCTTAGTCGTGAAGAATGAATCGAATATCTTAGTTTTAATATCTTCCGGGATAGGCTTGCCGTTATCAACGACAGCTGCTATGACTATACCTTCTTCTTCCATACAATGTGTCATGGTGTTGATACAACCACCCTCTTCGCTATTATAAACTTCTTCAACGGCGTCTCGGGCATTAACTATGAAATTCATAATCACATCTTGCAATTGAAAGGTATCACCATTGATTCGAGGTAGGTCGTCAGTGTGCATTTGTTTGATTTCGATATTGAGGTCTTTTAATTGTTGTGCCAATAAGAATTTGGAGTCCTCTAAGGGCTGAGCAATATCCATTGGCTTAAATTGTTCAGCATGATTCTTGGAATAATTAGTCATACGCTTAACAATGCTACCTAAGCGCTGAAATTGTGTCCGCATCTTGTCTACTTTGGTCTTTAGCTTTGCGTCCCCCTCAATAGTGGGGTGCATGCTCAAAGACTCTAAATAAGTTGTTAGCCCCATTAAAGGCTGATTCATTTCATGGGCCACACCTGCGGAAACTTCACCCATAGCGACCATGCGACCTGAACGTTTGAGCATGAGTTGGAATTCTTTGATAGACTTCAATGAACGTTGCAAATTCTTATTTATCTTAGTTTTTTCTCTAATCTCATGCTTCAATTCTGATTCATTAAAATCCATCAAATCCCTGATGGACACCAAGCCAACTAATATACCCTGATCAATAACGGGTATATGTCTAATATGATATTTTTTCATGATTTGTAAGGCATTTGAATCCGTTGAAGATGAAGTCACATGAATAAGCTTGGATGACATAAACTCTTTAACTTTCATATCCATGATATTCCTTGATGTATCTTTATTCTTAAATAAAAGGTATTTAAAATCTCTTTCAGTGAATATACCAACAGCCATATCGGGTTTATTTTTGTTCACAACAATCAGGGCGCTCACCTCAGGCTGGTCTGTCATGAGCAAAACGGCTTCGCGAATAGTATCGTGTGCGCCAACAGTAATCACATGCTTGATCATAATAGACGCTATTTGATAGGCCATATTAAATATCCACCATTCCTGTGTCGCCCACATAATTTGTGCGTTTAACTTCTTTAATCGCTTGAATCTTCTCCAAAATTTCTTTCATTTTGACTAATTCATTTTTAATTTTGACTAAAGTGGTTTGATCTTTTGCCTCAGTGGCTCGGGTTTGCATGGCATCCAAATACATAAAAGCCGCCATTAAAGGCTGATTCATATGGTGATTATAAGTTGTTATCATGTCCTTCAAAGTTCCCATACGTTCCATATCTAAACGCGTCTTGACCGCATCCTTTAATTTGATTTGATTATCTACTCTATAAGAGACTTCAACGGCATTAATGGGTTTGGTAATATAGTCTGCCGCACCCAATTCAAATCCCTTGGCCAAATCATCCTCGGCTGTCAGAGCCGTAATAAAAATGATGGGTATGCTTTTGGTTTCTTCCCCTGCTTTGAGTGTTGTGCAAACTTCGTGTCCACTCATGCCTGGCATCATCACATCTAAAAGAATCAAATCAATCTCATTTGCGGCAACCATTTCGAGACATTCAGTTCCGGACTCTGCTTCGATTAACTCATAATTTTGATCAGTTGTGATTAGAATTTCTTTTAATAATTCACGATTGAGCATGGTGTCATCGACGATGAGTATTTTTGACATTATTTCAAACCTCTACTAAATTTAATGCAATGATATAGCATAAATAAATGCATAATTATGAACCTTTTTGCATTGACGTTAGTGTTTGCATGCCATTTTTGGTTTTATCGATTAATAAACGCATTTGGGCTTGTTGCGCTGTAACGCGTGTCTTCATTTCTTTGAGTTGATGCATTTGCTCACGCACATCTTTATCAATTTGACTAATATCAGTTGATTGAGCGCTTGCATTCTCGTTACGTGCGAACAGTTCATTTTGAGTCTCTTGAAGTTCAGCCATCTTTGCATCAAAGTGACTAATCAATTCTTTCTTAATATTTGAATCCATGGCAACATTATCAGGGGTGCTAGAAGCTAATTGTTGCTTTAAGGCACTTTCGAATTGCTTTTGAGATTCGCTCAATTTAGAATCAAGGTGACCAATTATCTCTGCCTTAATATTTGGATCCATGGCAACGTTTTCAGATGTGTTGGAATCCAATTGTTGCTTCAAAGTCTTTTCAAATGATTGTTGAAACTCACTCAATTTGGAATCAAAATGACTTAGTAAGTCTGCCTTAATATTCAATTGATTGATTTGATTTTGGATTTTTTCTTCGAATGCTTTGCGATCCGAACTAGATTCGGTAAGTTTTGCCTCTAAACTAGCAAAGCCTTCCATTTTGGACTGAATCAATTCCTTAAGAGGCTCTAAATTCATGTCGGAGAATTCATCCTTGTGGACTGCCGTCAGTATTTCGTCGCATATGACTTTTGCGTCTTTCACTTCACCCAAAACAACGTCAACCGCATCCGTAATAATACCTTGATCAATCGCATTTGGCGCAGGTTGATTAAAGGCAAAATCTTTTTCCGACGACTTTGGGTTTTTCATTAAGTCATTCACAATGCCATCTAATTTCTTTGACAGAACATAGCCCAAAACAACACTGAATATAGCGCTTCCCATCAAAACCATTAAGTAATTCTGAATTAAAGTAGGCATCATTTCCCCCTCATCTTGCGTAATTTTGCAAGGCTGTCGGATATTCCGCCACCCTTAGATTCTTTTTCTTCAATTTCGAGACCTTTAGTCGACATATTTGATTTGACTTCCACCGCTTCAGTGAAGAGTCCGGACAAATCAATGTCGTCTTCATCTGCCGCCGCTCGTATATGTTGCATTTGGCGCTGTCTATCGGAGCCACTCATGCCTTCCAAGCCCTTCATTAGGCCCTTCATCCTATCGGATAACTTTTCTTCCAAGCTACCCAATGATCCAGCTAATAATTTTTCAATATTTGCTAGCATCTGACCATCATCGGGTGTTGCGCTAGATTCTGCGTTATTAGAGGGTACCGCCGCAGGCACAGCTGGTGCAACCTGAGTTTTTGCTGTAGACACTTCACCTATTATGGCTAGCATGGCATTAAGCGATTCTTCAAATTCATGCATTTGTGTTTCCAATTCACCCAAACCTTGGCTCAACTCACTTTGAATCGCTTGTGAGTCTCCTAAGTCCTTTTTTACTTCGTCGAATAGATTATTCTGTGTCATGAGTTGACCCCTTATTTATTATTTCCAGAATTAATTGCATGAAACAAACAGCCTCTAGCAACGCTAGTGAAGGGCTCTTCGGCTCGACGCACAGTTCCAATTTCAAAACCCATATCTATGGTTAACAATTCTTCTTTAACCACTTCCAAAAACCCATTCACCATTGAAGATCCGCCAGCAAAAACAATTTCGACTGGGTCTCTATAATCTGGCTTGTCTTTACTTGAAGCAAATACCTCGGACAATTGCTCTAAAAAATAATGAATATAATTACGGTAGTATATGGCTATGGCGTCAGCTTCACGCCCTTCGGGTTTTTGAATATTAATGCCTGATTCTTTAGCTATGGTGACTTGACCTTTAGGTATGCCCAAAACCTCAGAGGCTTTAGTGTCAATCCAATCCCCACCGCGCGTAATTGAAAAAGATAGGACAGGCATGGACTTAAAGGCGGCGCATGCATTGACCATGCCCCCACCGCAAGAAACGCCTATGCCGGTGAATTCGCTAGATGCCATTTCAGATAAAACAACGGCATAACCCTCATCGATCACCATAGGCTTGAATCCAATGGATTTTAAGAGAGCTTCGAAGACGCCTTTGTGATAAATGGTGTCCTGATCACGATCCACAGGTTTTGCGGGTATTGAAAAGCAACAAATTTCATCCTTAACGCGAGGTTCCCATAAAATATGTTCAATTAAAAGCTTGATAACTGGAATGCCGGCGGCCTCAGATGGGTTTAGTATGCCCATGCTCATAGTGCGTTTGATTTCGCGATTAAATATATTGCCCAAGTCCAAAGCGACACTGCCAAGCACAAACATATTCTCACCCATTTCGACATAACGTATTTTGAGTCTATTTAGCAGACTCACAGTCGACGGATCGCCACGCACAGAAAGAAAAGCATTGCGCTCATGTTTCACAAAAACCTTTGAACCATTCTTTTCACGCGCACCAGTTAAGTAGGCTGTACCTAAATCCAGACCAACGCCTATGCGCTCTGCAGTGTCGGAGCTGGTTTTATCACCCTGATCGGGTAGTGCAAAATCAGACGTCTTTTCAGCTTGTTTTGAGGAGACTTCTTCTAAGACTTCTTCGGTGAGTTCTATTTCTGTGGCGCTTGAAACAGCCTTGGCCATAGGCTTAGGTTTGGGGGTTGCTTTAACAACCAAATCCTCTGGAGTGATCTCTTCGCCATCTAATTTTTTTCTAAGCACAGAATTGATTGTTCGCAGCTTGTCGCGCATTTCCTCCAAAGAACTCGCACCGCGATTACGTATGCGGCTGGAAGATATTTGTGCTAGGCGGTGTGGGTTATTCGCACCAGCATCTCGGCGCACACGCTGATTAAGCATTTTGAGGCGCTCACGTACGGCTTTAAGTTTTTTCTCACTAGTCGATTCAGCCATGGAACCAACCTATGCGGTCTTCGGTTATCAAACACATTGGCTATTCTTTTGATGTGGCTTCAGCGCCTTCATTAGCATCAACTGACTCTTCAACCGCCTCGCTGCCTTCTTCTTCGCCTTCACCATCTTCTTGGCCGCTAATAGCCGCTAAGAGACAACCTTTGGCGGTTGCGTATAACGGGTCATCAGCTGCGCGCACTTTATCAATTTCGATAGGCATTTCAGTCTTTTTTAATTCTTCTTCAAACACCTTAGCAAAACCCTTAATCATTGTTGATCCACCAGCAAAAACAATATCTACTGGATCAGGAAATTGCGGCACAGACTCAGCCGTAGCAAATTTTTCAATAATTTTATCTAAGGTGTATTTAATTAAATTACGGTAATAGATAACAACAGCTTCTTGTTCACGACCTACTGGGGCTGAAATATCTATACCCTTTTCTTTAATTTGCGTCGCACGATTCTGCTTAATACCGAGAACTTTAGCTACATTACGGTCAATCCAGTCACCCGCACGGCTCGTAGCGAAACTCACAGCGGGGATGGTTCTAAAACTCACGCAAACATTAAACATACCACCACCACCAGATATACCAATACCTGTGAAGTCTTTATCCGCCAAAGTAGCGAAACAAACCGCGTGACCTTCATTCATTGGCTCACCTCTATATCCCAAGCCCTTCAAAGTGCTCTTGATAACATCTGAATGATAGACTATATTGAATTCAGCATCTACCGGATCCGCGGGTACAGAATAATAAACTAATTGATTTTCGCATTCTGGCTCACCCAAAACAGCTTTAAGCAATAACCCAAATATAGGTAGAGCATCTTTTTCACCCGGGCTAATAACCCCATCTTGCATGGGTCTTTGAACGACTTTATTCATGATATTGGCTAAGTCATAGGCGGAATCCCCTAATACATAAACTTTTTTACCTAATTGAGCATAATTAATTTTTTGCTGTTTAAGCATATTCAATGTGAATGAGTTGCAATCAACTTCTAAGAATGTATGCCTAACTTTAGTTAGTATTGTTTTACCCTTATCATCTAGTTTAGCACCCACTAAATTCATGGTACCAACATCTAGACCTTTAACTTTTTGTGCCATGAGAATCTCCTTTAACTTATATCCTGGGAAACATTTAAGAGTAACTACATTCCCTTTTAAGCACGAGTATACATTACGCTTCAAAAAATATCAAGATTAATTAATAATATTGCTAAAAAGCTTAGCATTGCATAGTATTAGTTAGATTAAAAACTACATTTTGCGACTACTTACGAAGCGCAGGTAACCTTTCCAAGGAGATATTGCTGTGCAGTATGAAGTGGGGTATGGGTTGCGCTTTTTTTAAATATGTGGGAAATTAAGTGAATTCAGCTGCCCCCATAGAGAGGGCTTAATGCGAATGGGCAGTGATGATTAATCACAGCCCATTGGTGAATGCAATTTGGTATTTGACTTTATTTAGGGCCGGTGGGCTTCTTCTTCTTTGTGTAATAGCGCTCACGGGTTTTGCTTCTGGTGTCAGATAGCATAAGTCTAATTTCATCTAGACTTTCTTTGGCATTATGTAAGTCTTCTTTTGATTTTTCTTTCTCAACTGCGAATTCTTCCAATTCCGTTTCGGCATTACTTAACTTGATCAATAAATCTTCTTTTTCATCTTCCAAAAGCGAGATTTGATTCTGAAATGTTTGAATTGATCTATTAGTCGAATTGAATTCCAATTCAATTTGCTCTATACGAGTATCGCGTGCTGCTATTTCACGTTTGAAAGTCTCAAATTGCTCTTGGATCTCTTTATTCTCCGCGTCCTTATCATCAGCAAGGGATTCCATATCCCGAATCTTCTCCGCAGCTTCCAAACGCTCATTTTCCAAAAATTCCAATTCTGAGCTTAGTTCTTCTTGCGATATAAGAGCTTTGAGCTGATCTTTAACTTTGGCCTCCAATTCGAGGGCACGCTGTTGAGACTTGGCTAGACCATCCTGCAATTTAGCAATTTCTACATCCTGAGCCTCTTTGACACTAAATGCCGCTTCAATTTGACGCTCAACGTCCGTGATAATTTCCATAACGCTGATTTTTTCTTCATCAGATGACATATAAACGCCCGAGGTGTTCGACTGGGACTTTAATGAAGCTAATTTATTCTGTGTTCTGTCATTGCCTCTCGATACTGTTGGAATTACTGAAGGCTTAGCGACGGAAGACTTAAGCAGCGGGTTGTCTATTAAATTACTTCTTCTTTGAGACAGTGCGCCGCTTGACAGCTTTTTTCTTTTTTTTGGGTTTGCCACCTTTTATTACCTCCTTAGCTAAAAGCGCATAGGCTATTGACCCTTTTGCTTTATTGTCATATTTGTATACTGGCAGGTGAGCATTATGTGCTTCTTCCAGGGTTATATTCTCTGGAATAATGGCTTTAGTCACCTTTTTGCCAAAGTAAGATTGAATAACATTCTTAGCTTCATTAGTTACTGCTCTAGAGCGGTATCGAGTTATAACGACCCCTAGTAGATATATATCAGACTCAAGCCCTATTTTGACATTGGCCACAATTTCTTCCAATAATTTAATACCCTTTAGAGAAAAGAATTCGGGGCATATAGGTATCAACAATTCATCACTTGCTGTTAATGAATTAATCGTCAACAATCCCAAAGATGGTGGGGCATCAATAATGACAAAATCGTATCTCAACTTACGGGTATAGTGATAAAGTAATTTTTCACGGCCAATTTGTTCGGCAATGCGCATGGGTGCGCCGGATAAGCCGATATCACTAGGCACAACGTCAATCCCAAATGCCTCTGAATGTACTATAACATCGCGTATGTCTACTTTATCTACCATGACATTATATATTGTGGATTCAAAATTAGAATCTCCAAATATAGCCGACGTGGCTGAATTTTGTGGATCCATATCCAATAAAAGAACTTTTTTACCATTCCGCGCTAATTCGGCAGCTAAATTAATGGCGGTGGTTGTTTTAGCGACGCCACCTTTTTGATTTGCAACTACAATTCTTCTCATTATGATCCCTTAGCTATGCGCCTGTCATGCTGCGCAAACGTTGATAGAGATTAGTCAAGCGATCGACAGAATCGTTCATTTTGTTAGACGCATCTTCAAGCTGACCTTGACTTTGTCTTCTAGCTAAATAAACGCTCTTTTTTCTAGAAGCAACTGGATTTGCTTGACTGTTTTGTTGCCCTAACCGCCTTGAGCTGTCGGCCAAAGATTTGCATATAGCCGCATAAGGCGATACGCCCCTAGCACTAGATCCATTGGCTTTCCTTGGCGTATCATTTGAATGAGTCGCCTTGGCCTGAATGGCTCTAGATGTATCATCATATTGTTTGAGCCGACTTTTAATCGCTTCGATTTTATCCATAGGCAATGAATCTTCTAGCTCATCTTGCTCTTGATGTAACCTATTACGATTTAATTTTGATGTCAGTATAGGGGAATTGTAGACTGGTCTGTCTTTTCGCAGATTACGTGCGCGTTGTAATAAATTATTTAGGTCTTGATTAACGCCAAACGTGCTTGGAGCCTTATTCACGCTAACCTTTGGCTTCGTCTTCGGTTTGATGATTTTTTTAAGTCTACTTTTAGTAGCAATTGTTTTACTTTTCTTTATTATTTTAGATTTAGATTTCTTAAGCTTTGCTTGTGCCATGATAACCCTTTGAGAATGATATTGTTAATTCGTCTAAAAATGAAGCTGTACCCTTGCCTATTGTACGTAATGATTTCAGTAATTGGGTAGAGCGCTTTCTTTTTTTATGGCCATATTTTTTAAATACTCCGTAGCCAAGCGCTGACAAGCCAATAAATATAAGTAATGCCTTTAATGACATTAAGCGCTCACATATCCTTCGCGGAAAGCCTTACGGGCTTCACTAAATAAATTCTTCGTTCCGTCAATCACGCCTGTAGATGCATCGCTTATGCATGCATATATTTTTGGTTGCGTTTTATGAACAATCTTTAAACCCACAGCAGCCACCAATACAACAGCAACAGCTGACCATATAGTTTCCTCTAATTCAAACATGCCATTACCTCCTTACAAGTTATTACAAAAAATGTCTTATTTAATTATTTATTTTAAATCCAAAAGTTGCTTGATTGTCACGCCACCAAAACGACCATGCTTCGATAGCTTTTTGCTTAGTTTTCTCATTAGCTGAAACTCTAAAAGCGATATTTTGATTGGTTATTTTTTTTAATGATTCTGAAGCTGACTTTTGTATGCTTGGCTCAGGATCATTTAATAAAGTAATTAGTGGTGATATGCACTGTCTCAATTTGAGTGCCCCGCATATACTTATCGCCGTTTTACGGACTCTATTGTCCATATCGTACAACATCGTCGACGCTGAAGCAACACATGCATCGGGATTATTCCAGAATAATAAATTAAGTGCTTGCCTGCGAACTTCTCCGTCTTTATCGTGCAAAGCATTCATTAAAATATCAACACTCTCAGAATCTTTATATTTAGATAAAGCGCGTAACGCCGTCAAGCGTTGACCCGCATCTGCATGCGTCAGAAACTCTTTAAATAGGTCTTTTCCAACAGCGCCGTCTTGATTCATAGCTGACAATGCATTCAAAAGCGACAGTCTTCTAACTGGGCGAGTGTCACTAGCGGCTAAAGCATTTTTTAATATACTCACCGCAATTGGTGTTGGTAATTTTTTAATCTCCCGCATGGCGCCCGCGCGGACTTTGGGAGATTTTGAATTCAAATCTGTTAAGAATACTTGTGATTGCAAACGTTGTGAATCATTCATAAATGGCACATCACGTAATAAAGATGCTGAGTCAAATTTGATTTTACCAATCGTTTCACTTAAATTTAGCTTAATTAACGGTTCTTGCACTAAATTCTCACTTGAATCCACCACGTCTTTAGTCGCTTCTTCAATTCGCAAGTCGATTTCTTTATCTAAATTAAATTCTTGTTCTACAGTCTCTTCTTTTTCATCTTCAACGACAGCCTTGCGAGCAATTGGAGCGGCTTTGATAATACGCTTAGATGTTTTTGGGTTTTGGTTAACGAGGGGTTTACGCGATAGGCTCTTCGTGAAGCTTTTGGAAACCGAGCCAATCGAACGCATTAATATTCTTGCGACGCTTATGATTGTATCTTCTTTAGTCTTATTATTGTCCATGATATTATCTGTCACTCAAATTTTAGTAATAGTAACTGTACCTAGCATAAGTCTACATGATATTCAGCAAGTTTGTCAATTAATTGCCAATACTTCAATATATTAAGCTATTTTTTGTTCCAAATACTGCATCAGCTCCAATACCCGCTTAAGCTCTTTTTTCAAAGCAGGTTTACAACTAGCTACCTTTAATTGACCAGCACCCGTCCATTCAAAGAAAGTCTGCCCGATCTCTTTGTATAATTTGATTTGTTTGGCTTGGGCGCTTTTGGGTAGAGTCTTTTTGATCATATAGCCCTAGAAAATTTTTTTTGTTGATTTGGCTACAATTCTAGAAAAACTGCCTAATTGAAAAGCGGCTCCATGCATACCATGCATTAATTTTTTGTGTATCGCTTTAGTGCCAATCAACCCCGTCAATTCTTGAAAAACCTTAACTGTCTCTTGTGTGACTTTCTTACCTTTGCCTTTTTTTCCATCAGGGCTATTGTCAATAATAATGTCTGCTATACGATCCGATCCTTCATGAACGCCCTTGCGCAAACGCGAGAAAGTATTCGCCAGTTTAGCCTGCCGACTCTTTTCATCCGAAGTTTCTTTTTTGGCAGTCGCTTTAGTCTTAACAGAATTCATTTTTCTAATATCTTTAACCGAAAGACTTTTTACTGCCTTGACTGTGGGGGTTGTGAGCTTACTTTTATATGCTCCAGCTTTGGTCTTCGACTTAATCGTGACTTTTGTTTTTTTAATCTTAGAAATCATCTTATTAACTAGCTTAGGTTTTGACTTACTTGAAACCTTTGTTTTTTTAATCTTAGAAATCGCTTTAATAGCGGGTTTGGCTCTTGACTTACTCGCAAGATTTGTTTTTTTAATATTAGCAGTCGCTTTAGTGGCTAGCTTAACTTTGGTAGTTTTGTTTATCTTTTTTTTAATTGGCATATCAAAATCCTTTAAAACGGCCGTCTTTAAGGTCTCTAAAGAAGCGGGGGTTAAGTTGATTTTCTTTCCATAGTTGTTCCCAGCGTTGAATGGCAACGAGGCGCTCTTCTTCTGGGGCTTCATAATGATATCCTAGCTCCGTATTGGCAATAGCGCTCAAACCATCAATACATTCTTTGCGCACTTTTTCACTAGGGCTATTCAATATACCTATTAAATATGTAAAGGCAAGTCTGGGGTTGGTTTTGGCTAATTTGCGGATAGCTATGCGGGCGACGTTTTCATTAATGTCATTTGACATTCTAGCAAGACAATTAACTTCATCATTATCTCCGCGCTCATTCAAACAATTCACAATCATGCGGCGCACGCTTGGGTGCGCATCTCTGGATGCTTTGATTATTATTTTTTTTGTTTTATTTAAGCCAATTCGATTGAGACTTGCTATTGCTTGCAATCGAAACCAAACATCTTCATCTTTGAGCAATTTCTTGAAAAAATTTAAATCCATGCGCTTGGTAACGGTCATGAGCTCGACTATTTGCTTGCGCGCTTCGGGAGCTGCAATTAATAATGTCTCGTATAAAAAATCACCTGCTTGGTCCGGTTTTTTTTCAAAGAGCTCATCTAGGGCAGTTAGCTTCTTTTCTTCGGATACATCTAAAAAAATTAATTCTTCAGCCAAATCGTGAAATATAGGCGCATCAAATTTGAGAAATAAAGTCTCTAAAGACAGTTCTTGAGCCGCGGCAATATCTTCTTCGCCGCCTTCATCTTCGTCATCTCCGTCATCTTCATCTTCATCTTCATCTTCATCTTCATCTTCATCTTCATCTTCATCTTCATCTTCATCTTCATCTTCATCTTCATCTTCATCTTCATCTTCATCTTCATTGTCTTCGTCTTCGTCTTCGTCTTCGTCTTCGTCTTCGTCTTCGTCTTCGTCTTCGTCTTCGTCTTCGTCTTCTTCGTCTAAGTTTTCATCAACCCATTCCGCATTTTCATCTGACCTTGCTTTGGATTTGGGCGCAACCTCTGTGTCGGTAACCAATGCCGCCTCAGCAAATATATTATGCATATGCTTTAGATAGTCAGTCGCTTCACCCAAAAAAGTGTTCACCCCATTAGAAATGGCCGTAATTTCATTTTTGGCTCGGCTTAAAAGATCTTGTTCTTCTGGTGAAGTCGTATTTTTGTCAAAATCAGGAGCTTTGATTACTTCTCTTTTACGTTGCATTAAATTTTGAATAATTTCTGCGTTCATATTTAGCAGTGATTCAATCGATTCCTCAACATTTTTGACTTTATGGGCATAGTCCAACATTTTGCTTTGACCAGGCTCATTCACATAGCGTGCCGCCAAAACTGCAAACGCGTGAATATCATTTTTGACATGCAAGAATTTAGTTTTGGTTTCATATAATTGAACGGAGAGCTCGGTATATGGCTCCAAAGTACCACGCATATGTGGAGCATCAATAGTATCCTGGGGCTCAACTTCTGGCGTAGCTCTTTTGTTGGGGATTACTTTAGGTTTTGCAGCTGTCTGATTCTGATCGGGATTGTTATCAGCTTTAGGTGCAATAGACCTTTTAATTGGCGGCTTAGTTTCGATTGGTGCCCCAGTATCTTTAGCGCTAGTTTTTTTAGACTTAGAGTTTGGGTTGGCATTGCGTAACAATTCTTCAAATTTTTTTGCGTATCGGCCCGCAAAATAGCCTGGATTTTTTAGATTCATAGGAGTTAATTGATCATGCAGCAATTTCCCAGCATAGGTATAAAGAGCCTCAATTTGTTGCTTGCTGCTAAGCGTGGGCTTGACTGCCTTTTTTGTTTTTTTTGCCTCGGTTTTCGCATGCGTCTTTTTTGGTTTTGATTTCATAAAGACTTATATTAGCCAATCCAGTGATTAGCTAACTTGATTCACAATGCGATTAATTTCTCGCTCAAGATCAGCGCTGCTCTTTTTGGAAGCTTTGTTCTTAACCAACCGTGGCTTTTTAACTAATTTGGATGCTGCATTGCTTTTGCTCTTTGTGCGAATGGGTGCTTTGACCGCATTAGCTGATTTGAGCACTGTTTTTTTAATGCGCTTTGGTTTTTTAATGGCTTCCGGCTCCGCAAACTCTTCGTCTGCATCAATATCTGGACTTGAATGAGGTTCGGCCCGCTGTTCCTCTGCTTCGATTGGCTCCAAAATATCCTCTTCAGAATCTTCTCGAATCTCATCTTCAAAAGGTTCGGGTATGCCGTCATCAGTGCGTTTGGGCTTAACTTGTTTAAAAGCTGCCTTAACTATGGTGGCCATACCTTGTGCCGTGGTTTTGACAGTTGCATTCATATTTTTGGCCATAACCGTAGATTGTTTGACGGCCCCATCAATATTAACCTTTTTAGTCATATCTCGAGTTTTGAGAGCAACTTTTTCGGCGGACGTTGAAATGCCCTTGATAATCTGCTTGCTCTTTTTATGAAATGTGTTTTGTTTGATTTGAGTGAGCTTAGAAACACCATAGCCCACAGCATATAATGTTTGGCTCAATAAACCTTTGCCCATATCAGTCTTCCTCTCTCCATGAAAACGCTTCTTCTTGAACTATTGGGGTTTTTTTACGAACTTTGGGAACTGATTTATTAGACAAGCGAAGTAATGCTTGTTCAGCGGCTTTGGCCACATCTCTAGACTCATCCTTTGCCATTTGACGTAATATTTTAGCCACCTCCGGCGGACGAATAATAGACAGAACTTCCAATACGCTTTTTCTAACTATTGGGTCGGAGTCATTAACGGAATCCAAAACATAAGAAACAGCATTCGTTCCACCATATAATCCAAGGTATTTAATAGCTAATGCGCGAATGCTGGCCACTGAATCTTTTAATGAAGGTAGCAATAAAACAGGGATTTGTTTTTTATCGCCATCAACAACATATTTGATGGCTTCTTGCCTAACCGTTTCATCTTCATCAGCTAATGCTCTAGAGAAAAGATCGAATTTATTAAAACCTTTTTTACGCGCAATTAACCTCAAAGCTTGAGCGCGAACCAATGGCGACTCGTCTTTCATGGCCCACTCACAAATTCTCTTAAAAAAAGCCACATTACCCACATAAGCTATACGGTTCAAAGCATTCAATCTTTCATCAACATGCTCACTCTTCAAGTAATCAATATTTTCACCATAAAGTTGTTTACCAATTTCGGTGGTGATACTCGATTCGTCAAATGCATCATTAGATATATCAGCATCGTCAGTTAAGTCTGACTCGATTTCACTGTCGTCACGAATTGTTTCGGTTTGTGTGAATAAGGTTGTGGAGGGCTGATCTTGTGAAACTTCGTCTTGCTCAGAAAGATAGTCTAATAATTCAATTAATTTTAGAACATCTTCTGAACCATTGCCGTCCAATGTTCCCAGAAAGTCCTCTATTTCCGAACGATAGGAAGTATAAATGCTTTCTCCAAGCTTATGTAGCAATTTATTATATTTTTGCTCTTTTTCGGATAGGATTTCTTTTGACATAGGTTTAATCTCCTTTATAAAAGTAATTAAAGGCCATTCTAGCAAACAACCCATGGGTATGCAATCATATAAACCCCTATATATAGTCTTTTTGAGCTTCTCTGCCTAAAGAAATGGGTCTCTTTGCATGCCTATATTGACCAATATGGATATGAGCAATAAAGTCACTATGGCAGATGAGCCTCCATAGCTAATAAAGAATAATGGCATGCCCACAACTGGAATTAAACCCATGGTCATGCTGATATTCACCAGCGCTTGGAAGGCGATTAAGGAGCTTATCCCTGTAGCCAATAACTTGCCAAAACGATTAGAGCAGCGATTGGCTATAGTGAAGCCACGCCAAACAATGAATCCGTAAATAGCAATCACTAGGCCAGCTGCTATAAAGCCACCCTCCTCAGCGATTACGCTAAATATGAAGTCTGTATGCCTCTCGGGCAAAAAACGCAATTGCGTTTGAGATCCAGCAAATAAACCTTTGCCCAATAGACCTCCGGACCCAATGGCAATTTTGGACTGAATAATCGTATAGCCCGCCCCCAAGGGATCACTATCGGGGTTCAAAAACGTTAGTATGCGCTGCTTTTGATAACCCTTCAAATTCGCATAAAGAAAGGGTGACGTCACAATCACAAAGGTCAATATGCCCATCATCCACCGCACCCTAAACCCAGCTACGAATAGCATGCTAAATAGCGCCGGTATGAACAATAAGGTTGTGCCCAAATCGGGTTCTTTTAATACCAATATCAGCGGGAATAGGCAAACAATAAAGGGTAGTAAAAAATCACGTCGGTGGTATTTGCCAAAATTACGCTTACTCATCACAGCAGCCATGGCAATCAAGACAGACATTTTGGCCAATTCGGATGGCTGAAAATTAAATAGTCCCAAGTCTATCCAACGCCGCGCTCCCAACCTAGCTGGCATGAACAAAACTAGGATCAATGCACCGAGAACAAAAAAGTAAAATGGCCAAGCCATATCATACAAAATTCTATAATGAAAACGTAAAGCAATCATCGTCAAACTCACAGCTATACACATCCAAAAAACTTGCTTAGCTACCAAGCTATGATCTAGGGCAACGCCCTCATTCATAGAAGCGCTATGTAAAAAAAATAGCCCTATTGAAAAAACTAAGAATGGCAATAATAATAGAATGTAATCAGGGTTTTGGTCCTTAGAGTTCTTAAACATATATGTGCCTCATACGAAGTACCCATGCGTTTGCATATATTCGAATAATTCCTTAGCAATTGGAGCGGCGACAACGCCTCCACCTCCACCATTCTCGACAACCACAGATATGGCTGCTTGTGGATTATCTATGGGTGCGTATCCAATAAACCAGGCGTGGTCATCACCGTGTGGCGCCTGGGCCGTGCCTGTTTTACCAGCTATGCGGACAACCGGGTTCTTCACCCTTTGGCCCGTGCCTGTTTTGGACTCAACCACAAGCCTCATGCCTTCTTTAATAATGTCCATGGACTTCTTGGATACATCTATAGACTGCGGACTTTTGGGCGAAACATCTACGTCGGATATGCGACTAACGACAAAGGGCTTGAATAAGGTTCCACCGGTTGCAATTGCCGCTGCGGTGAGCACCATTTGAAGCGGTGTGGTTAATAAATAACCTTGTCCAATAGATAAATTAACCGTCTCGCCAGCATACCAACTTTTTTTCATAGTCGATCTTTTCCAACTCGGTCCGGGTAATAACCCAGCATTTTCTTGCGGCAAATCAATGCCTGTCTTTTGCCCTAAGCCAAATTTTTTAGACATTTTTTCGATAATTCTAACACCTGTTTTTAAACCAGCATTATAAAAAAAGATATTACATGAGTGTTCTAAAGACTGATAAATATTCTGTGCTCCATGGCCCTCTTTATACCAGCATTTAAATCGAAAACCGCCTAAGCTAAATACGCCCGGGCAAAAGAATTGAGTCTTAGTATTAACCTTACCCGCTTCAAGAGCCGCTAAAGCTGAAATAATTTTGTATGTAGACCCTGGGGGATAAACTCCTGCCACGGCGCGATTCATCAAACGATGTTTTTTATCCGTTAATATATCTCGGATGCTCTTGGAATTTTGGAGTGGAGTAACGAATACATTGGGATCATATGAGGGCCCGCTAAACATGCTAATAATACCTCCATGTGTTAATTCCATCATGGTGATTGCGCCCTTACGGCCCCCCAATAAACGTTGCGCTAATTGCTGCAATTCAGCGTCAATGGTTAATTCAATCGACTCCCCTCGCTCTTGTTCTTGAATGCGCAATACCCTCAATAATCGCCCACGATTATCGACTTCAAATTGCTGAGCTCCATGTTTGCCACGCAAATAACTATCATAAGTTTTTTCAACTCCCGCTCGCCCCATTTGGTCCTGGCGCCTATACCCATAAGTTTTCATTTGTTTGTATTCGCCAGCATTAATGGCACCTACATAACCCGTGACATGGGCCATAGCAGAGCCTAAATGATATTCACGGACAGGACTTGTCTTAATAAAAACACCCGCCAATTCATCAGAGCTCTCTTCTATGCGAATCGCGTTTTCTTTAGATATATCTTGAGCAATTAAAACAGGCCTAAATGGACTCCAGGTATTCTTTTTATAATTTTTTCGCAAAACTTCTATGTCCGTAGATAATAAAAAGGATAATTCGCCGAATGCATCGCTCAATAAATCAATGGCTCTAGGCAGGATATAACAATCAAAACTAAGTCGATTGGAAACGATTGTCTGTCCATTACGATCCGATATAATTCCGCGCGGGGCTTCTAGAATAATGGGTCGCACACGATTCTTTTCACTCAATTTATGAAAATGGGCATAGTCAATGATTTGCATTTTGAATAAACCCAAAAATAATAATGCGTAAAAGACCATAAACCCAATGGCAAGAATTCGAACGCGACTCATGCTGGTGTGGTGGAACCGTATATACGCTTGAATACTAAATAAATCATGGGAGATATTATTGTCGTCGACACAATTGCGGAAGTTTGAATTGAAAGCACAAATCCATACCAACCCATTTCAGAGATATAAGGAAATATGCATAGGTATTGCACTAATTGCAAAATAATATAAGCAATGGCTGGTACAACCCATTGTGATAAAGGCGAGTCTATAGAGACAATGTCTTTTAGACAACCAGAAAAAAAACCAATCAAAGCATATATGGCAATGAATAGTATCCAAGGTCCGTCAGCTATACTGCTCATCATAATACCCAAGCACAAACCCAAATAAAAACCACTTGTAGAACCGCGCTTAAGGCTCATGAATACTAAAAGAATTAAAGGTATATGTGGTACCCAATGCGCTTGTGGCATATGCGCCAATAAAACAACTTCGAGATAAAGGCCAATGGCTAATAAAAAAGCTAGGCCACTACCGGAGGACACAAAGAACCTCTTCAATTCGATTGGAATCGCTAAAAGGTTTGATTTCGGCCACCTTATATACACGGCCATGCTCGCGCCACACGTCTGAAATAACACCAATTGGCACGCCCTTAGGAAATCCAGCTGTGAGTCCGGCCGTCAATACAATGTCGCCGGGCCGAATATCGCCATCCATAGGCAAGTACTTCATGCGAATTTCGCCATCAATTGTTCCATACACAACACCAGTGAAACGCGTTCTTTGAATAAGCCCACCAGCTTTAAAACGTGGATCCGTAATCAAGCGCGCTAAAGCCGTACTAGGCGTCACCTTGACCACTTTGCCAACCAATCCGGAAGGCGTCATCACTAACATACCTTCGCGCAAACCTTTATCAGCACCTCTGTCCAAAACAATCGAGTCTCTCCACCCTGAAGGACTTCGGCCAATAACTTTAGCTGAAGTGGCATAACGATTTGCATCCGACATACTATTTTTAAAATCAAGCAGTCGATATAAACGGCCTTGTTCCAATTTTAATTCAGCCATAGAAATTTTGAGTTGTTGTACTATGGCTGGATCCAGCTTGGCTATCGCGAGAGCGTCCGGCTGGACGCCTGTCCGATGTAAAATATTCTTAAACCATTGCAAACGATGCTCATGCAATAAAACAGCTTTTTGAAAAAAATAAAGCCCTACATTAGTGCAGCGTTGGGTAATGGAATCGGGTAGGTAGTGAAACGAGATGAGTAAAAAAAGGATTCCGAATGCGGCTTTGATCCGGCTCATTAATGAAGCGCTTTATTTAATGATCAAAAGTGCGCTGTGTTGATACGGTAACACGTTTGAGATATTTGATATTGGATAGAACATGTCCTGTGCCCTTAGCAACAGCAGATAATGGATCCTCGGCAATATGGACTGGCAAGCCTGTTTCTTCACTTAATAATTTATCTAAGCCTCTTAACAAAGCACCACCACCAGCCATCACAATACCGCGATCAATCAAATCAGCTGATAATTCAGGGGGGGTTCGTTCAAGCGTTATGCGTACAGATTCGACAATAGATTGAACTGGCTCAGAAAGCGCTTCGCGTATTTCTTCCGAACTAACCTGCACCGATTTGGGCAAGCCTGCAACCAAATCACGACCACGTACTTCCATAGTTAATTCTTCATCCAAAGGATAGGCTGATCCAATTTTAATTTTGATATTCTCAGCAGTGCGCTCACCAATCATGAGATTATACGTTTTTTTGACATGCGCGGTGATTGCTTCGTCTAATTCATCACCGGCGATGCGAATGCTTTTTGAATAAACAACACCAGCTAAAGAAATAACAGCTATTTCTGTCGTACCGCCACCAATATCGATAATCATATTGGCCGCTGGATCTTGAATAGGTAAACCAACACCAATGGCTGCAGCAACAGGCTCTTCCACTAAATAAACTTCGCGAGCACCAGCGTGAGTGGCTGAATCTTTTACAGCGCGCTTTTCGACTTCAGTGATTCCGGAAGGTATAGCAATGACTATGCGAGGTCGCACCAAAAAACGACGTTTATGTGCCTTGGCAATAAAATAACGAAGCATAGCTTCAGTGATTTCAAAATCAGCAATAACACCATCTTTCATAGGTCTTATAGCAATAATGGAGCCTGGAGTCCTACCCAACATACGTTTAGCTTCTTCACCCACGGCCAAAACTTTGCCGCTACCTTTTTCAATGGCCACAACAGATGGTTCAGAAATAACAATCCCTTCGCCCCGCACGGTCACCAAAGTGATAGCGGTTCCAAGATCAATTCCCATATCATTTGAGAATATACCTAAAAATAAATCAAATATTCTTTTAATACTACGAATAAGTTTGTCCAAGAAAAGATGCCTCTTTTAAGTGTTTATTAAACCTTAATAACTTTGTAAAGATTAAAGAAGTGTAAATTATAGAGGAGCTTTGATTAGGTGTCAATGGCCAATATTGCGTAGATTTATTTTGAATTAAAAATACATAAAATAATCACTTATTCTACATTTTGGTATTATTAATTTTTGCTAGAAGTGACTAATTTTGCTCCAGCTTTGCGGAATAATCGTGTGAATTCAGGGAATGAGGTCGCTATACATTCTATATTTTTTATCTGAGTTTTGCCCGTAGCTACAAAACCAGCAATAACAAATGACATGGCCGTTCTGTGATCACCAAAACTCTGTATAGTCGCTCCCTTTAATTGATTCGGGCCCTCAATATAAATCGAATTCTTTTTAACTTCTATATTCGCACCCATTTTGCGCAATTGATTAACCATAGAGTCCACGCGATTGGTTTCTTTAACACGCAGCTCTTCTATGCCATGAATAATGGATTGGCCATGCGCTTGCGTTGCCACAACCATGAGCATGGGCAACTCATCTATCATCGAAGGTACTTCATCTTCCTGCACGGTAATTGGTTTTAAATTCTTATTATAGGCAGCTGTGATCGTTGCAGTTGTTTCGGGTCCCACCTTTTTGTTTTTTTGAATAGTCAAAGCAACACCCATTTTTTTTAGACAACGCACGAAGCCAATGCGATGCTTATTATAAAGAACATCTTTTATTTTAATTTTGGAATCAGGCACCAATGCAGCCGCGCCAAGCAAAAAAGCGGCACTTGATATATCGCCTGGCACAACCCAAGATACGGGCTGTATTTTGGATGTTGGTTTTAAAGTAATCTTTTTGGACGCTGTTTTAATAGGAACTTTAGCTGCCCTTAAATAAGTTTCTGTATGGTCCCGA
Source organism: Candidatus Omnitrophota bacterium (assembly GCA_047639455.1). Taxonomy (GTDB): domain Bacteria; phylum Omnitrophota; class Gorgyraeia; order 2-02-FULL-51-18; family JAGOUK01; genus JBLINS01. Next base: position 18,302 of record JBLINS010000011.1, on the reverse strand, counting down.
GTAGCTATGGGTTCATTTATTTGAATGTTAACAGATGAGCTTAAAGCAGCTAATATCATTGAAGACTTAACTTGCGCACTCGGCACAGCTAATGTGTGTTTAATTCCCTTAAGCTTTTTTCCCTCAATCAAAAGAGGTGCTCTCCCACCTTGACCTTCAGCGATAATATTGGCGCCCATTTGTTTAAGTGGCAGAATAATACGATTCATAGGCCTTGAATGCAAAGACGCATCGCCTTTGAGGCGTGATTTGAATGGCAGCCCAGATAATAGGCCGCTTAATAAACGCATGGTTGTGCCAGAATTGCCACAATACAAATCATCCTTAGGTTCTTTTAATGCGGCTATGCCCTGTCCATAAAATACATATGTCGATGAATTAACTTTTTTTATACGCACACCCATTTGTTTAAATATACGCATGGTGTTCAAACAATCTTCTGATAAAAGAAAATTGCCTATACGGCTAACACCTGTCGCTATTGAAGAAAATATAGCCGCTCTATGCGATAAGGACTTATCGCCCGGCAAACGCAAGGTTAAGCGAAGTTTATGACTTTTTTTAGAAATTAATTGCTTCATAGCGGATTAGTTTAACATATGCAGCATTCGGGATGATGCTAAGTGCGGGCTTTTTCTATCTCTATCATTTGCTCAAACTCTTTTGGGAGTGGCGCCTCCAGGACTAACGGTGTGCCGTCAATCGGGTGGAGGAATTCTAAGCGCGCAGCATGCAAGGCCATGCGTAAACATTTTGCATGTTTATTGCCATATACAAAATCGCCCAATACGGGGTGTTGTATGTGGGCAAAGTGCACTCGAATTTGATGAGTCCTACCTGTATGCGGAAATACCCGAACTAAAGTAGAGTATTTGAAGCGTTCGATAATACGGTATTTGGTCAATGCTTCTCTCGCCTTTTCTGTATCACTAACCTTCATTTTTGTTCTGTGTACCGGATCTCTCGCAATCGCTGCCTCTATTTGCCCTTCCAAAAAATCAATGCGACCGCCAACTAAGGCGACGTATTCTTTTTGAATGCTTCTAGAAGCCAGGGCATCGGCTAATTTCTGATGTGCGCTTTTGGTCTTGGCCACTAATAACAGGCCAGAGGTTTCTTTATCAAGGCGGTGCACTATACCGGGTCGGTGAGCGTCATCTACTTCAGCTAAGGATACGCCGGCGCCTATTAATGCATTAACCAAAGTACCCGAATGATTGCCGGCACCCGGATGGACCACCATGCCTACGGGCTTGTTCACCGCCAGGAATGCATCATCTTCATAAATAATATCGAGATCTATATTTTCGGCACAAATTTCAAATGGTTTGATTTCGGGCATTTGAACCTCGATCATATCTCCAGGCTCAATTAAGTGCTTGGTTATATAAACCATATTTCCATTCACATTCACGCCATGCTCTTTAATCACGGATTGGACAGTGGACCTAGACCAATCATTGCCTACGTGATTACTAACCACGCGATCTAGACGTAATTGACCCTGTGTATTTGGCACTTCATAACGAAATATAATCATAACTGCATTGTACTCCCAATTTTGTCATTAAACCGAGTTTATAGCTCTTCTTTTAAAATAGATTGAAGCCAATAAAATTAATGCTATGGACAACCATTGGGCTATAGACAATCCCAAAGCAACTTTAACAGAGTCGCCGCGTAATATCTCTGTACACAGTCGAATCACGCCATACCCCAAAGCATAGCAAGCAATACTCAATCCACGTTGATTTAACCATATCGAGCGCAATTTAATTAATATAAAAAACAATACTAATAAAGCCGCTGATTCGACTAATTGAACTGGAGCCCATACAGAATCAAGCGAATAACAACAGCCTTGAAAAAAGCACCCCATGCGGCCAATAGCTTGCGCCAAACAAAGTTCTGGAGCAATCCTATCAACCAAGTCAATTTTGGATAATTGATGATATTGGGCATACACATAGCCAAACGCTAAAGCGCCAACGACACCGCCATACCATACTAACCCACCTCTAAATATCATCACTATTTCAATTGGATTATGAATAAAAAAACTAGTGTTCAAAATACAATAGTATATTCGTGCTCCAATTATGCCGGATATCAATAATCCAATCACAAAACCATCTAAGATCTTTTCATTGGGTATTAAAATTTTGAGGCTCACGCTTAAACGGTGCCAGGCAATAATAAAAGCTATGGCAACCAATACTCCATAAGTATGTATCGAAATAGGTCCTATAGAAAAGAGTGTCGGATGCATAGGTTTATGCTAAATCAGGCCTTTTTAAAGAGAATGCAATAAATCAGAAAAATAGCACCACTTGTAATGGCACTATCAGCAATATTAAATACAGGCCAAAATCCCAAATCAATGAAATCGACGACATGTCCATAGCGAATTCTATCCGCCAAATTCGAAACAGCTCCAGCAGTAATAAACCACAGTGGTGCTTTATTAATAGCAGTCTGCTTCACATCTAGCGTCTGGTGAATAGTGTAGACAATAAGCCCTAGAATAAAAACTGAGGAAATGATCAAAACAAGCAATGGTGCTTGCCTCGCTAAACCAAAAGCGACGCCAGGATTATGATGTAAGGTGAATTGAATCACTTGGCCTATGACAGTCACAGATTGACCGTAAAGCAACGATTTTTGAATCCAAAACTTAGATAATTGATCTAGCCCAATAATGCCGACAAAAATATACATGTACGGCTTTATTCTAAGCATAGGGCTAATCACAAAAAATACTTATTTGCTTTTTGCTTGTTTCTCAATCGCTTCTTGGCAAGGAACACAATTGTCGACAAAGGGAACAGCTTTGAGTCTTGCTTTTAGTATTGGCTTTTCACAACCAGCGCAAATACCATAAGTCTTTTCCTCAATCCTTAATAATGCATCTTCAATTTTGCCAAGTGATTCGCGCTCGTTATCTGCCAAACTCAACAAAAACTCACGGTCATAATTATCGCTAGCTTGATCGGCCATATGCAAACTATAGCCAGATAAGTCACCAGCAGAATCTTTAGTCGATAGCAATGTATCGCCTTTAATATGTTCAATTTCTCTACTCAATATGGATCGTAATTTTAATAAAGCCTCTTTATATACCTTTAGACTTTTTTCATCGAGTTTTGCCATTCCATACCTTTCACCGCATCAGTGCAACGAAGACATAAGTCTCCGTTCTCTGATTGTTTAACTTCTTCTAAATACTTCCAGCATCGACTGCACTTGTGTCCAAGTGATTTTGATGCCTTCACAATATAATTTTCTGACTGTTCTGCTGATTCTGCTAGCGTGACTTTAAAGTGTGACACTAAGCATAACCCTTCCAAATTTTTTGCTTCCGTGGCGATTTGGTTGTATGGGCCCTCGCCAAGAACGCCCAATTCTACATCAGCCTCTAATGAATTACCAATCTCTTTTTTTTCACGCATAAGCTCCAATGGTTTGAGCACTTTCTCACGTATTTCTAACATACGCTCAAAGCGAGTCTCAAGCTCTTCGCTCAACCATAGCTTCGGCACATTTGGCCAGGACTCAAAATGAATACTCTCCTGCTTGCCGTCATATGGAATCATATGCCTCCAAGTTTCTTCGGTGGTGAAAGGCATTATAGGTGCCAATATTTTGGTCAAAATGGTCAAAATATGAAATAAAGCTGTGCGACAAGAACGGCCCGATATAGAGCTCAATGGATCCGTGTATAGACGGTCTTTGAGAATATCAAAATAAACGGATGATAAGTCCTTGGTGCAAAAGTTATAAAACTCTTGGTAGAGGCGATGATATTGATAGGTCTCATAATGCCCAGCTGCAGCTTGCTCTAATCTAGCCAAGCGTGACAATATCCATCGATCTGCTTCGAGCATATCATCTAGAGCTAAGACATCTTTACTGGGATCAAAGCCATTCAAATTGCCTAATAAATAACGCAAAGTATTACGAAACTTTCTGTACGTATCTGAAACACGATCAAATATATTACCCGACACACGGATATCATCAGAATAATCAGACGAAACTACCCATAAACGCAATATATCGGCGCCCAATGTCTTCATGATTTCTAATGGCAATACAGTATTACCCAAAGACTTGGACATCTTTTTTCCGTCAGCATCAACAACAAAGCCATGTGTCAGCACCGCTTCATAAGGTTTGGCTTGATCAGTTGCTGCAGACAAAAGAAGTGATGATTGGAACCAACCGCGATGTTGATCACTACCCTCCAAATACAAATCCGCCGGGCCTCTTAATCTAGATTGCACCACTGATTTAAAACTAGATCCTGAATCAATCCAAACATCCAAGGTGTCTTTGCCCTTAGTTGTCCCAGCCGCCATGCCCAAGCTTTGAGCCGTCTCGGCATCGCTTTCGGAATACCATAAGTCTGTTCCTGAGCTGGCTACACGGTCTGCCAATTTGCGAATAATATCAGCATCCAATATCGCTTGGCCTTCATTGTCATAAAATACGGGTATTGGAACGCCCCATGTGCGTTGACGTGATATGCACCAATCTTGTCGTGTAGAAACATGGCCCGTAATGCGATTTTGGCCCCAGGCTGGAATCCATTTAGTTTCTTTAATGGATTCGAGAGCTTTGTCTTTAAAGGCGTCCACACGTATAAACCATTGTTTAACAGATCTAAAAATAATGGGTGTTTTGGACCGCCAGCAATGTGGGTAACTATGTGATATCCGCTCACTTGCTATTAATAAACCCTTATTCTCCAAAACTTCAATCACTATCACGTTAGCCTTTAAGGCATAGACGCCTTCTAGCTCAGGCAAGCCTGCTTCGCTAGTCAAACAACCTCTATCGTCCACGGGTGACAAAATTTCTAAACCTTCTTTATGACCTAAGGCATAATCATCATGGCCATGCCCCGGAGCTATGTGCACAATGCCTGAGCCCGTGTCCTGAGTCACGAAGTCGGCTGCATAAACTCGGCCTTGACGATTAAGAAATGGATGCGTGTATTGCAAGCCTTCTAATTCAGCTAGAGCTCTACCCTTAATTTGGGCCATTATGGTTAGCTTCTTTTCAAGCAAAGCTTCAAGAGCAACTTTGCGAGATTCAACCATAATCAATATAGCTTCACCTGTTGATGCAAAAATATAATTGAGGTCTGGGTGTACTGCCAAACCAAGATTGGCTGGCAATGTCCAAGGTGTTGTTGTCCATACGGCAAACCTAATCGGTAAGTCACTAGTCAGGTTTAATTCTTTTTTCCAAGCATTAGTTGATTCATGTACAGGAAATTGAACATATATTGAATCATCTTCACGGTCTTGATATTCAATTTCGGCTTCAGCCAAAGCCGTTTGACAGCCTGTTGACCAATGCACTGGCCGCAAGCCCTCATAAACCAAATCTTTGGCAACTAAATCAGCAAAAACCCTTAATATCCCAGCTTCATATTCGGGAGTCATGGTGATATAGGGTTTGTCCCATTCACCCCATACGCCTAGGCGAATGAATTCTTCTTTTTGAATATCAATGAATTTTTGAGCGTATTTAGCTGACTCTTCACGAATGCGAATCGGATTGCGGTCATCACCCTTGAGTTTTTGAACAACTTTATGCTCAATAGGTAAACCATGACAATCCCAACCAGGTATATATGGCGCATCAAACCCAAGCATGGTCTTATGTCGAATAACCACGTCCTTCAATGTCTTATTCAATACATGTCCCAAGTGCAAATGCCCGTTCGCAAATGGTGGGCCGTCGTGTAATATAAATTGCTCTTTACCTTTGCGCAATTCACGCAGCTTTTGGTATATGTCCTTTTGTTTCCAATCTTCCAGAATTTCTTTTTCACGTACGGGCAAATTAGCCCGCATAGGAAAATCGGTTTGAGGCAAATTTAAAGTTTGTTTATAATTCTTTTTTTCGCTCATTTTAATTTCTCTTTTTAATCATCATCTAAGTCATACGCACGTTGCATATGCAATGCGCGTCATTGCGTAATAACGAATGAACTGCCGCCCCGTCATTGCGAAGGGCTATGACGAAGGGCTATGACGCAGTCTGAATGACGTCACTTCAACACACCTTTTATAATTGTGGACATTATAGGTTCGGCCTCACCAGCTATGCGAATAATTTTGGGTACATCAACCGGCTCCAATGCATCCGGAAAACACAAGTCTGTCACGCAACTCAATGACAAAACTTGCATGCCTGCATGTTTGGCAGCAATTGTCTCTGGTATTGTCGACATGCCAACAATATCGGCACCTATTTGTCTCAAATAACGATATTCTGCACGTGTTTCTAATTGAGGTCCCTTTACGGCTGCATAAACGCCTTGATGTATGGTAACCCCAGATTGCATGCCAATTTGAATGGCTGAATTTATCAATTCTTTAGAAAAGGGTTCTAACATATCAGGAAAACGTGGACCCAATTTTTCTTCATTAGGCCCGGCTAGTGGGCTGTCTCCCATCAAATTAATATAGTCTTCAGCCAAAACAAGATCACCCAAAGCATACTGTGGATTCAAACCACCACAAGCCCCTGTCAAAATAAGCGTCTTAACACCCAGCGCTTGCATAACATATATAGGGAATGCAATTTCACGCATACTATAACCTTCATAACCATGAAAGCGGCCTTCCATAATCATTGTCGGTGTATTAGATAATTCCCCAAAATGAAGATTGCCAGCATGCGAAATAGCTGTTGTGCGGGAAAAATGGGGACATTCATCAAAAGGAATGACTTGGGCATTAGTTAAAGAATCCGCTAATGTGCCAAGGCCTGTCCCCAGAACCAAACCCACCTCAGCTTTAACTTGCTTGGCCTTTAAAAAAGCCGCTGCTTCCTGTGTCTTTTCGTAATACGTCATACCCAAACCCACAAACCTCCCGATTAAAGGCCGCCATTGTAGCACTTGCCGCCCCATAGGACTACATGTAAGGCATGTGGCCTATAACTCTCAATTCCACCACCATGAGCATGGCGCTTCTTAGCACATCGTCATCATGAGCCCGGCGCTTTTCCGGGCGTAATGATCCCACAGCAAAAAGCGTTCCATAGCTACGCATGGATCCTGCTGCGCGGCTTCTGGGAGATCCTCACCTCACTGCTGCCGCGTTCGTCAGGATGACTAGATGCAGTCTTCGCCCTAGGATATGCTCATCGTAAGATGGGAACTTAAACCGAGATTATTGTAGATTAACGGCTATGCGGAAGAGGGATTGGATTAGGAACCATTGGGTGAACCATATGGCGAATATGGCTAGCATGGGCGCAAAATCAATGCCTAGATTATGCATGGGCACTAATTGTCTAAACGGATTAATAATCGGATCCGATATGCGATGAATAATTTGAACAATTGCATTATGGGGGTCAGGGTTAACCCAGCTTAATAAAGCCCGAATAACAATAACCCAAAACAATAAATTCAAGACAATATCGGCAATTTTTGTAACTGCAAAGATAAAATTTCCTAAAACAAACATTAATTATTTAACTCCCCTGCTTTTTTATGCGCCGCTCCAATAGCGTCGTTAACTATTTTACCAAAACCTTTTCGTGCATAAACTTTAAGAGCTGCCTCAGTTGTACCGCCTTTGGACGCAACTCTTGAAATCAAGACATCCGGATCCTCGTTTTCACTAATCAAAACTTGAGCGCTACCAAAAGCTGTTTGATACACCAATTGTTTCGCTACATTGGCCTTCAAGCCTAATTGGCAAGCCGCCTCAATCATCTTCTCAGCCAATAGAAAAAAATAGGCTGGTCCTGAACCTGATATGGCCGTCACAGCATCCATAGATTTTTCTTTGACCTCAACGACTTCTCCGAGTGATGCAAGTATTTCAGAAGCAATGGCCTTATGTTTGGGCAATGCATGTGAGCCCAGCGCATAAGCCGATATGCCCTCTTGAATCAAAGCCGGCATATTGGGCATGACACGAACAATAGGTACTTTTTCATTAAATCCCTTTTGTATTCGCGTAATTGTGATTCCAGCTGCAATAGATATCACCAATGTCTGTTTAGGGACAACTCGTGTGATTTCGTCTAAAACAGAATCCATATGAGCGGGCTTAATCGCCAGAATAATCACGTCGCATATGCTAGCGACTTGACGATTATTCTTAGCAATCTTACAACCAGAATCTTTTTTGAGAGATTTAATTTTTTTGGGATCAGGATCTGATATTTGAATTAATCGCGGATAGAAACCAGCTTCTACCAAACCATTCACAATTGCCGCACCCATATTGCCGCAACCAATTAACCCAATCTTCAATCTTTTTATCGCACTCTTGCTAATCATCGTCCTAATTTATCACAATAATGACCATGTAGAAAGCTGTTAGAGCGTATACCCGACCGCGTCATTGCGAGAAGCGTGCAACAGCGGCGAAGCAATCTCAGTTGTACTCATGTATGCTCAAGATTGCCGCGGCCAACAAACGGCCTCGCACTGACGTCAATTTTACGAATAAATTAATAGCAGCTGGGCAGCAGCTGTAAAAAAACCTCGCTACGAATTGGGCTATTCTCTGTATTCGAGGCCAAACTTGGATTTGACCTTGAGTTGTGTGCGCATACCAAATATAGAAGTCCCTATCCGAATGCTAGTAGATCCATGTGCTATAGCTAACTCATAGTCATTACTCATTCCTAGAGATAATGTTTTAATTTGAGGAAAATAAGTTTGCGCTTCAATGAATACTTCATGTAATCTTTTGAAACAAGCTTCGGTGACTTTAGTATCGGCAGTATTTGGGCCTATAGCCATCAAACCCTTGATTTGACAATGCTGAAAATGGTTCAAATTATTCTTCTTAACCCAATCGACTAATTCTTCAACAGGAATGCCGCCCTGTTTTGCATCACCCGAAATATTAACCTGCAAATAAGCTTCCTTTGTAAGTTTTTTCGACTTAAGGAATTGTTCCGCTTTTTGCAATACCTCTTTGCGATCAATGGATTCGATAATATCAAAAAACAAAAATACACGTCTTATTTTATTAGATTGTATACGACCTATAAAATGCCACTTTATACCCCTATTCTTCAAAGCATTTATTTTACCTTCACCTTCATTCATTTTGTTCTCGCCAAATCTTATTTGGTCGGCATTCATGGCCACACGAAGTTTATCCTCCGTAAAGGTCTTGGACACAGCCACAATGCGCACAGATCCCTCTGGACGATTGCACTCTGTGGTGATTCGCGCAACGTTCTTTCTCAATGCTTCTAAATTGGGTCTAATTGATAAGTTGTCAGATGGGTTATCTATAGTATTTTCATTCATTTTTTAAAAGTAATCCTGCACAAAGGCTTCAATACGTGATTTAATATTTTCTTTGGATAGTCTAATACGACTCACTATTTTTTCTAAAGGATTATCTTCTGATTGGAGTGTAGCCAAGCCAAGTGCCGTCGATAATTCATAAGTTTTTTGAATATCATGCTTTGATTCGCATGCGGGCGAAACGAGTTCGACCTTTAAGTGTAATTCTTGCTCAAAAGCCTCAATTAGCCAATACGCATTTTCTCCAGTAACTCGAATGGGGTAACGCTTAAAATCAAGTTTGCTCTCATCAAACTTAAGGGAAATTTGTTTAATTAATGTTGCTTGGCTTTCTGGCGTGACAATATAAGACTGGTAATCCTGAATGGACGCATACTCATGTGTGACAATGTGTATAGCGCCATATTGGCTTAGGCATAATATACCACGCTCATGTCGCTTTTGAGGTCCCACAGATCCGAATAAAGCCGCCAAGCCAGATGGGTATAAACCTTTTAAGCCATAACCCGCTCTCTCAACCGCAAAACGTAAATTTTGAAACCATTCCGATTTTGAAAATAATAAATACATCACAACGGTCAATTCTTTGCCGCATATACCTATTGGGTCATGAATGTAATCATTGCCATCGATTAAAAAACCAGATGCGTTTTGATATACCAAGTGTTTATCTTGCGGCTTGAGTCTTTGCAATGCCTTTATGCGCGCTTCTTCAATATGATTATGTCTAAAGTCATCATTAGCACCATCTAAGTAAGATGAAGCTTGAACCTTGGCACTCTCTAGCATGGTGTCATCAAGGGAAACTGTCAAATCTTTTAAAACAACGCCGCTCTGCTTTGAAGCACCATTAACAGCCGTCCAAATAGACTCGGCGACATCCGAAATACTAGTTAACTCAGATTGACTCACACCGCTCGTAGCTGCTTCACCAATGCCCAGAATCTCACAACTGGATTTAGAAGCATCCCACTCGAGTATGATGGCACGCGTAGTCACTGAGCTTAAATCCAGAACTTGATAAAGGCGCTTAGAAAAACGATGCAGCATTAGCGTGGGCCTACAACGATATTATCAAAACGCAAATCTAAATATTTTATTTTGGAGGAATCTAATGGCACGCTCGCCACGGCCTCCTCAAGCATTAGCAGTTTTTGAGGTAAATTACGAATTCCCATGCGGACCTCTATATCCGTGTCTAGAACAAGGATCAAATTACGCGGATCAGACAAATTAATATGCGTTAACTTATAATGTTTAAGAATATTCCTCTTATTAATGTCCGCATTTAATTGCAAAGACTGATTCAAATAATTGGATCTTATCCTATCACCCGTTTTTAATTCTTGGGCTTTTAATTCTATGCCCAAAACTATGGGAAAATCGCCTTTGGGGGTTGATATAGGGTTCAAAATAACGCCTTCTTTATCTATCCAATACACTTGCTTTAATTTAATTTGAGCGGCAGGTATCCGCTCAGCAACTTCAATGACTAATCGATTAGGAAGTATGCGTTTGACTGTCACGCTTTGATATTCAGGATGATAACGTCTGATATACGCCTCAACTTCATCCAAATCCACATCTAATGTGCTAACGCTCTTTTTTAGTCCAGCAAAATTAAACGCTTTCAAACCTACTTGGGGTTTATCGCCCAAAACAACGACATCTTGAAGAACAAACATATCGGCATTCATGGCATAGGCATAAGACCCTACAATCACTAATGAAATCAAACCAATAGAGAAAAAATAAGGAATGGCCACCAATATAGAGTTCGCCAATGCTCCAAGGCTAAACTTGGAATTTCTTTTTTTATATTTACGCCTCTTTTGTTTTGCCATGTCTAATCATTCAATCCTATTTTCGCTGCCTGACTATAACGTAATAATGATACTTGTATAATTTCTAAACATAAATCCTCAAAACTCATTTCTAAAAAATCAGCTTCTTTGGGCAATAAACTTTTGTCACTCAAACCAGGGATGGCGTTTGCTTCCAAGCAATAAGCTTGTCCCTTTTCATCGAGAATAAAATCAATACGCGATAATGCGACAAGCCCTAAGGCTTGATGCGCATTCCATGCACAAGCCTTTAAATAATTAGTCAAAGGTGATCGCTGCAAATCTTCAGCGCATTCATATTCCGTGGCTGAGTTGATGTATTTTGAATCATAATCATAAAATAAGCCAGCGGGTTTAATTTCGATGGGAGCCAAAACAGACTCACCCACTATACCAATAGCTATTTCGCGGCCCACAATAGCTTCTTCAATAATTATGGAAGAGTCTTCTTCAAAAGCTTTGTTTATAGCTAATTTCAAATCAGCGCGCGATCCCACATAACTAACACCCAAACTCGACCCTGCTGAAGATGGCTTAACAAACGCTGGAAAAATTCCTAATTCATCAGGGTATTTCAGCGCATCTTCGGAATTCAAATAAGTAACACCGCGCGGGTGTAATACATTCGCCTTAGCGAATAAGTCACGCGAAATACTTTTGTCCATAGCCTGCTGACAGCCTAATGGCGTCGAACCAGTATACATGATGCTATGGGCATCCAATTCACTTTGTATTTGGCCATTTTCACCTCGATCACCGTGCAAGGCGATAAAAACCAAGTCATAGCCTTGCTTAGCTAATTCCAAAGGCTTCACTTTAGCTTCATCAATTAATGTGGCATCCAACCCCTTGGCCACCAAAGCATTCAAAACACTTTGGCCCGATTTCAGCGATATTTCTCGCTCAGAAGAGCTTCCACCACAATAAACAGCTATTTTCATTTGATTAGTCGATTCTAGCTTTGACTTCATGGGCACATTATAGCACGCAGAACCACTGCTTCCTCCATGCCTCACCAAGGCGCCAAGCTAAGTTATTGGGCCAGTAACTGGGGCAGTTTATTAATTGCGATTTGGAAGGGTAGGATTTGTATATCGTCCTGAATCATAACTTTATCACCGCAATAAACTAGGAATGCTTGAGCTTGTGGGTAATCTTTTAGAAAAGCCTTTAGCCCTTTAAGAGATTCTGAGCTAACTTTATTTTCTCTTTTAATTTCGAATGCGTAGATATTTGAGTTCCCATACCAAACAAAATCCACTTCTATTTGGGAGGCTGTTTTCCAATAATAAATTTGACCATCCGTCTGCATATAATCATTGAGTGCCGTCAACTCTTGAAAAAAAAGCGTCTCTAATGCATGGCCATCAATTTCTTCAGACCTATCTAATGGACCTCTAGGTCTTAAAGCGCGATAAATGCCAACATCAAAATAATAAAATTTTGGATGGGCGAGCAAACGACGTTTGGATCGCTTTGTAAATACCGGTAGAAATTTAGCCAAAAGCAAATCTTCAAGTATGACAAAATACTGTTCAACGACTTTACGATGTACGGAACATTCCCGCGCCACTTCAGCAATATTAATGGTTGATCCTTGCGAGAAACTAGCGGCTTCAAGGAATCTCAAAAAAGCACCCAGGTTACGAGTTAGTCCTTCCTGTTGAATCTCTTCTTTGAGGTAAGTTTGAATATAACTCTGCAAATATTTCTTTGGATTCTCTTCTGAAAATACTGAAGGTAAGTGTCCAAATTGAATAGATTGGTTTAATACAAAGTCTTTACCCAATTCAGATGATGTTAAGGGGTATAAGTGATAAGTCAAAGCTCTTCCTGCTAAAAGGTTAACTCCTTTTTTCTTAAGCTTTCTGGCACTCGACCCTGTCAGAATGAATTTGTAATGATTTTTTTCAATTAAGCGATGAACTTCGTTCAAAAGCTCTGGGATTTTTTGAACCTCATCGACAATAATCCATTGTTGTTTAGTGGTTTTGCCAATAAATTCTTGAAGCCTCTGCGGATTGGCCATAAGTGGGATATACAATTCAGCTTCCAAAAGATCCAAATAAACCGAATTTGGAAAAGTTGCCTTCACCCAATAAGACTTCCCGGTACCTCGAGGACCAAATAAGAAAAAACTTTTGTTCTTTGGCGGAATAAGCATTCTGTCGTACATATCTCCATTTTACACTGTATTATGGAGACTACAAGTAAATTATGACTATATTAACGCTTTCGTCAGATTAATGATTTGTTGCGTGCGGGGTGAAATTGGCCTTTAGGGAGTCTTTTGCTTCAGGCTTATCTGGGTTAATTTCGCACCTCGCACTTTATTTCCAGATTTGGGTTTCGTGGCGGAGGTTGGCATTTGCCTAGGAGATTAGATAACCTCGATTGCCACTGCTCAAGTCTTCATCAACCGTGCTGGCGCGATACGAAAGACTCGTTTGGTCTATAGTGGAGGTGGGTTCTTTGGCGTAGCGAATTACAACTGGTTTTTCTACCAGCATCTTCTCATAAGCGTCAGAAACAACCCCTAGATTGCCTTGTGAAATATCATAATCAGGTGATGAAGTTGAAGGTGGTAAAGTAGGTATTGAAATGTTTAAGTGTGGCATTTTAAACCAACCAGTGAAGTCCTCAATTTTATCCGTGGCCCACTTTAATACAGGCATGACATCTTCTTGTTTAAAGGCAGACATATCCCCGCTGAATCTAAAGAAAACACCTTCTGTTTCTACATCATCGGCCTCTGAGACATTGTTTTCGAAGTTTTTAAAGGAATACCCGGCTGTCAGACGAACAAAAGGCAATGGCTTGTAATCAACCTCCAAAGACCCACCCTGCTCCAATTCATCGCTTTGATGAAGTCCTTCTACGCGATATTCACCAATCAAGTCCCACTGTGGGTTAAGCTCATATTCAAGGCGGTTGACCCATTGATAAAGATTAGAATCACTACGCGACGCTGAGGATATACTTTGTCGGGCGCGATTAGCGTATGACTCGATCAAAGTCAGCTTGGGCGAAAGTTGCATAGCCACATCTAATTCATACAGTTCATCTATATATCTCTGAATGCTTGCATTATCCTCCTGTTCAAGAGGTGCTTGATCATCCAAACGCTTGTACTGCAGTATAAAGTTAATCCGATCATTTTTAACCGGACGATAAGCGATTCCTATTTGAATTTCATTATAGCGCTCGGCATGTGAGCCTGAGTCCTGGTCTTCGCTATGTGCGAATTCCAAACGATCAAAAAATGTCCAATCATCATTAAAATGATATTCAATCGCGTTGTCCGAAACAATTTGCGTAATTTCAGTAACGCGATCCCGGAACCTTAAGTCCATATTGCTTGAGACTTTGATCTTGCCGAGGTCTGCATAAATAAATCCAACATGTAATGCATCATCAGCAATATTAACTGAATCATTGTCTTGATTTATTTTTTCATAAGAGCCTTTAACAGTTAGATGCTCTGTCAGACGCATGCCCACGCCCGATATTCTAGACTGTTTGACTACGCCTTGATACACATCAAATTCTTCTTCATTATAAAGCGAAACCATACTGCCGATTTCGCCGCGAAGGCCTGAAGATATAGACATATCAGCCTGCCCAGAATCTGCTTGTCTTGTACGCACTGACTCTGTGTACTTTGTGATTCCTGGAGCAATTTCTCGCGACGTACTCATAATCGTACTATCACCTTGTTCACCATGTGTTTGCGTCACTTTAACTTTTGATCCATCATCTAATGCGAAGCGCATACCTGCCTTAGCTAGATTATTGCCTTCGCCACGTCCTGTCATCTGGCCACCAACAAATACTTGGGTTTTTTCTGTCAGATCAAAATTCGCCTCCACCCCAAAATCATCTCGCAAATCAGAAGCTTGTGGATCAAACCCTTCCTGATCATCCTTCTTGGTATAACGGTATTCTCCAGTCAAAGTCAAAGCTCCATATTCAACTTCATGCTGCGTTAGCAAGGTAGTTACGCTGCGAGCATCGGTCTGGGACTGAGCAACCTCTGAAGACGTTGAGGTTATGGACTTATCTAAAGAAATTGAAAATTCATAGTTATCGGTGACTGGTTGCAATACAGAAACGCCAAATTTTTCCGTACCCACTTGAGGCGATATGGTTGTATTAGAAAAATTCTCGTCTATATCACGATAATATGCTTGAAGCTTGGTAGCCGTTGGCAATTCAGTTTGTGCGTGAATTTTAAAAGCGCTTCCCGTTTCAGCTGGGTCCGCCAAAGTTAAGTTGTCTTCAAACGTGAGACCTCCATCCCTGGATCCAAAATGACGCACAGATTCCGTTTTGGACGTCGTGTATTCACTCAAAATTTCGGTATTCCAAGGCAGGTTCACCAAAACATCTGCGCCATTGAGTTGATAATCTTCATAGGTATGCGATTCACGCACCACCGTACCACCGATGCGCACATGATCATTCAATATGCGCTGTGTCGCTCTAACACCCAAATTATCTCTATTAATAGCCTGCGCTGAAGCGTATTCATAATCCACAATCACATATTGAGGATTACCGTCTAGTATTGATTCGGACGTAATGGATGAATTGCCATTGACTGAACTTATGGGTTTATGAAACAGAATGCGTCCCTGGTCATAATCTATCTCATAGTCATACCCAGAAACTTGAACTAAACGACTAATGGGCAGGCCTGTGATTTCGTCCCTAGTTTCGAGTAATACTTTTTCTGAACCTTGAACAATATCTTTATTCTTCAAGCTATACAGTGTTCCGCCCGTGCCGCGGAATTCGACATGCGTTGCCAATTGACGAGCGGTAGCGGTATATGCCGTCAATTGCGAAGAAGCATCGCCATGCTCAGTTTGACCCAATGACTGCAAGTGAACCTTACCCCCATTTAATGTGCGGTTAAAATGAGCTGTTTCAGTACCTGTGAATCCCGTGCCATAATCGCCCCATAACATATAGGATTGATCAAACTCAAATTTTAAATAAAGCTCATCTTGTGTATCAGTCGCATCATAACTAAGTGATGACATGTCACCAAAGGTTGGATAAATATCATCTACTTCTAGATCTCTGAATAATTCGTCCTTATCTCTTTCATTATCGTAACTAACTGTTAAATG
The DNA here is from genome assembly GCA_047639455.1 of Candidatus Omnitrophota bacterium. GTDB lineage: Bacteria > Omnitrophota > Gorgyraeia > 2-02-FULL-51-18 > JAGOUK01 > JBLINS01. Next base: position 2,022 of record JBLINS010000011.1, on the reverse strand, counting down.
ATAGCGCTCATTCCATTTGGCTTTGAGATAAAAGGCAACCCATTCATCGTCATATAGCGATGAGCTTTGATAATAACGCTCTATAGAACTAAGGCTATCGAGATTCCCGCCAACAACCAAACGACCAACTTCGTATTCGGCTAAACCGGCAATGAAATAATAGTCTGGGTTGACTTTGATTTCTTCTGTGAATTCAACAAACTCGCCTCTAGGCGACATAACCTCAATGGGGATTGTGTTATCTCCGCTAGGCAATATCGTTTCATGATTAAAGGAACCCTTTGCATCCGCGATGATTTTGTGGCCTTGTATCCATATTTGAGCATAAGGCTTAGCCTCACCGTTAAAGGCAATCACATCACCCTTGACGTGAATGTCTCTTTCGTCTTTTTGGACCGACTTCTTCCAATGCAAACTCTTTTCAATAGACGAGTCGCTACCAGCCGATGCACTCAACGGATCTAATTCCTTCACCTCTAAAGACCGGCGAATAATGTCATGTTGATCGTCATTATCGTACAAAACTAATTCCAAATCATACTCACCCTCACTAAGTGACCAAAGTCGTGTGTCGATGACCTGCGGAGGCGCTGCTTGACCTTGGTCATTAAGGATAATAGCTCCACTCTCATCGGTGACCATGAGTGTCCAATTTTTAATAAAAGCAGCATAATTAAGATCGATGACCATTTGATCTCTAGAAAAAAGTGGTGTGCTTTTTTCCAATTCACCGCTATCAAATAAAGGTTGCGGAGCTAGTTCTGCTGGACTCAAAAAACGAATCGCTATCCTAGGTTTAGTCGCCTCATATTTTTGCATCATATTCAAACGAATGGGTCTATCATTGATATCATAATTTTGAATTTGATAAGTCTCTGGCAATTTGACACCAAAGTTAACTTGATTCAATAAGCCGGCACTAGCACGCACATAAGCACTCTCAGCAGATATAAGCTCTGAATTCGCGGGCAATGAATGTGTATCGATTTTGACAATATGGCGACCAGCTATCACCTGTGGGATATGATAACGACCGAATTGATCTGTGACAATAATAGCGCCTTCTTCTGTAACTAAGGTTATATTCGGAATGCCTTCCTCACCCATATCCTGCATCCCATTGGCATTAATATCATTGAATACCTTTCCAATCACATTAGCCAAACTAAATACAGGGTCAGCAACAATACGTATAGATATACTCGCACTATTACTGGTAATCGTCGCCTGTGCATTAGGCAGCCCAAAAATCAATAGGGCCATACCAAGAACTACGCTTCTAAATATATTTTTTCTAACAAAGTCAGTCATTACATATATCTCCATATATCTCCATATATCATTAATCAATTATTAATATTATAGCTGTTATTTACACTTTGTCAAGTATCTACTAAAATAACTAGGAGTAAGCACTGCCATGCAATGCATGACTAATAAGTAGTGGGAGAGCGCTAGGTTGTAGCTGGTTTGGGCTTGATTAGGTGGAGCATGAGTGGGTAGGCTAGAATGACGACGCTGTCTAACAATACTTCGACTCTGTAGTCACCTGGGTCTTTGAAGGTGGTATTGGTGAATTGGTTAACGGTTGTATGAAAGTGTTTGTCGCCTTGCATTTCAATAAAAGTCACGCGGCTTTGGGTAATCGTTTCATTGGTGTCGGTTTTGATAATACGAACTTGTTCGTCAAAGTGGCCTTTGCCCCCACTCCAGCGATTGACAACCATGAATTTGCTGCTTTGGATTGGGAATCTTGTGCCACCAATTGTTTCAAATATGCCTAAGGCATAGACCTTGCCATCATCACCACGTGTGGCATTGTCACAAATAATACTAAATTGTAATTTTGTCTTTGTAGCTATATCAGTAGTCATTATTATTTTCCTTATAATCCGTTGGTTTAGTCATCGTTTTCGGTGTGCATTTCGATGGAGAGGTTTTGACCAGGTTGGACATTGGTGCCTATGGCTAAGTCTAGGTCAATTGTGGCGCTTGAGTTAGGCAAAAAACTATCTATGGTTA